>DDJI01000062.1 GCA_002338885.1 Ruminococcus sp. UBA1828
CCCGCACGCCGCGCCCCGCTTTCACGCCACGCATCGCAGATAAATGACACTTTCCTTCCCCGCCCCACGGGCGCGCTCCCTGCCTGTGTGCCCGGCCCGAACGCCGGCGCGCGCTGCGCCCGAAACCATGGCGCCCGACAAACCCCTCTGAACGCTCCACCCCCCCCATATGCCCCGTAATGATAAACCCTCGACCGCTTGCATAATCGCATAAAGTTGTGCTATAACATCTTTAGAAAAGAGGGATTAAACCGTGCTTAAATCGCTTGATAACAAAAACTCCGATATGGAAAAGGAATCCGTCCTTAAAACCCTTCCGTTTTGGAATAACCTTTCTCAAATCGAAAAAACCCAAATCGTTCAAAACTCCCAAATACAATCCTTCCGTAAAGACCAAATCCTCCATGGCTCCGGTACAAATTGCCTCGGCGCAATCGTCGTCCTCGACGGCGAACTCAGAAGCAGCATCGTCTCCGAAGAAGGTAGGGAAATTACCCTCTTCCGCCTCTATAAGGGCGATAGCTGCGTCCTCTCTGCATCCTGCGTCATAAACGTAATAACCTTCGACGCAACCCTCAGCGCCCAAACTGACTCCCGCCTTTTGGTCATAGGCCCTTCATACTTCTCAAAACTCGCCGACGAAAACGTCTACGTCCGCTGCTTTATGTACGAAAAACTCGCCCAACGCTTCTCAAATGTCATGTTCTCTATGCAGCAAATCCTCTTCAAAGGCTATGATAAACGCCTCGCTCAGTTCCTTACCTCCGAATATGACCGCACAAAAAACCCCGATATATGCTATACCCATGAACAAATAGCTGCCCTCACCGGCTCCGCAAGAGAAGTCGTCGCTCGTATGCTTAAACGCTTTTCGCAGGAAAAACTCGTCAGCCTGAAACGCGGATGCGTCACCCTGCTTGACCTCCCCGCACTTAAACGCCTAGGCTCCTAAATCATAAAAATTTTTAGATTTCACCTCGATTGCGTGACTTAGTCACTGTTTTTTCTTTAACTCCGTGCTATAATGTAACTGCAATATAGATTTGAACCGCTCAAAGGAGGAATGAACCCGTGAAAATTACTCTTAACCCTAACCCCGATGTGGTCAAAACCGTTAAGGAGGGTCTTAAAAGAACCGGCGGCTATTGCCCTTGCGTTCTGGAAAGATCAGAGGATACAAAATGTATGTGCAAACAGTTTAAAGAACAAATAAATGACCCAAACTTCGAGGGATATTGTCATTGCATGCTCTACTATAAGTCAAAAGATTAGTATAAAATACAGGAGGTATATCAACTATGGCAGAAATAAAGGTAACAAAGGATAACTTTGAGAAAGAAGTTCTTCAGTCAAACATCCCCGTGCTTCTTGACTTCTGGGCAACATGGTGCGGCCCGTGCCAGATGATCGCGCCCGTTTTGGAAGAAGTGGCAAAGGAAAAGGACGGAGCGGTCAAGGTCGGCAAGATAAACGTCGATGAGGAAAGAGAGCTTTCCGCCGCTTTCGGCATAGCAAGCATCCCGACTTTGGTGCTGATCAAAAAAGGCGTGGCGGTCGATAAAATCGTCGGCTATCACCCTAAGGAAATGATCCTCGACTTCATCAAGTGATAAAGCGATAACTCGGTAAATGTTGCAAAAAGCAGCCGGAGAAACACTCCGACTGCTTTTTTCGGCGCATGCGTAATTTTTTAAACGCGGCAGCAGATGCATGACGGCACTTGCACCGGTCAAACCGAATAACCGCCCGCCCCCGCCGCACACTAACCGGCGCGCTTTCTAAAGTCGCTCTGAGCATCCGCTCTGAGCATCCGCTCTGAGCATCCGCTCTGAGCACCCGCTCTGAGCACCTGCCTGAGCAAGCTCCCCGAGCGCCGTCACCCGCCGTCAAGCAAGCACCCGCCGTCAAGCGAACGCCGCTGTCAAATATCCGCCAACTTCTTTATGATCAGCGTTATGCCGGAGCTTTTTCTGCCGCTGCATTCCACCGCCGCAGAGTTAAATGCGTTGCACTCGCTGACGTTTTGTATAGTCAGAATGTCGCCTTCGTTGGCGCTGATGAGCGCACTTCCGCTTATCACCGATCCGGTGGTGTTCACCGCAAACAGTCCGCCCTCAACCGGCGAGCCGTTTAGCATAACGCATACCTGCGCCGGCTCTCTCACCGGAATGTGAAGCGTGACCTCGTAAATGCCGGCCGAGTTCAAAACAACCCTGCTGTCGCCCGGGGTGTGCGAGATGTTGTCTGAAATCACACCCTGCTCATTAAGACGGATGTCGTCCCCCGACGCTACGCTCTGCGGCTCAACACTGTATAGATGCGCATACTCCGCAAGTCCTGCCGCCGATGTGGCATCCGCTCCCGTGGGGCCCGTTGGGCCTGTAGGACCTGTAGGACCTGTAGGGCCTGTAGGGCCGGTGTCGCCCTGCTCGCCTTGAGGTCCCTGATCGCCTTGAGGTCCCTGATCACCCTGAGGGCCGGCATCTCCCTGCTCGCCCTGAAGTCCCTGAGGGCCTTGCGCACCTTCTGCTCCCGTAGGACCTGTAGCACCCGTAGGACCTGTGGGACCTGTTGCACCGGTAGCGCCTGTAGCACCGTCAGCTCCCGGGTCTCCCTGTAAGCCTTGTATGCCCTGCGCACCGTCTGCACCTGTAGCACCCGTAGCTCCTGTCGGACCCGTGGGGCCGGTGGGACCCGTGACGCCCGTGGGACCCGTAGAACCTGTAGCACCTGTAGCTCCCGTGACACCTGTCGCTCCGGTGACGCCTGTTGCTCCCGTGGCTCCGGTCACGCTTATGCCGGCTGCACCGTCTGCTCCCGTGGGACCTGTTGCTCCGGTAGCGCCTGTTGCACCCGTGACACCGGTGGCTCCTGTTGCTCCCGTTGCGCCTGTCGCGCCGGTAACGCCTGTTATGCTCCTTCCCGATGCGCCTGTTGGTCCCGTAGCGCCTGTTGCGCCTGTTGCTCCCCTTGCGCCGGTAGCGCCTGTTGCTCCCGTAGCGCCCGTCTCGCCCCTCGGACCCGTGACGCCGGTAGGGCCTATGCAGCACCTGAAATCACAGCCGCAGCATCCGCAGTTTCCCAATGCGCATCCGCCCGATGCGGCGCAAAATTGAATGTCGGAATTTTCACAGCGGCATGCCGCCGCAAACGGCGTTACAGGCTCGCCGTTTGAAAAAGTGTATTTCGACGTATTTGCCATAAAATCTACTCCTACTCTATTTTTTAAGCTTTGATTCAAAGTAAGCTTTGTTGTGAAGATACGGCTTGCTGTCGGGCTTTATGCTCCCCGCAAGCTCGTTGTAGCGGTTTGCAAGCGCCGTGTCGCCCAGCCTGTCGCACACCACGGCAAGCTGAATGTAGGGAAGATATCCCCCGCAGTCAACAGGCACAAACCCGCCGCCTTTGCCGAACCTCGAGGGAGCAAGCTCGTACCAGAACTTTGCCGCGTCTAGGCTGCCCTCCTCCAAAAAGATGTATCCCATCATGCAGCATGCGTCCGCCCGCGGCGGAGCAAACTCAAAGCTTTTGACCAGGTACTTCTTTGCGGCGGCGCGGTCTTTGGCGTCAAGCCACAGCTGAGCCGCCTCGCAGCAGGCGGAAATTTTGTTTTCCACCCAGCAATCTCGGTCGCGTATGCATTGGTCGTAACAGCCGACAGCCTCAAGAGTCCTGCCGTGAAGCGAAAGCTCCCTCGCATAGTAGTACCTCTCCCTCGGAGAAAACGCCTTTTTTGATTTAAGCAGCCGCTCGAATATCTCGATGTTGCGGTTTTTGTCGCGGTTTTGCTTGCCCATGTGGTATACCTTTGCGTCAGAACGTGCTGCCGTCCCGACGGGCGGTATCGCCTCATGTATAGCCCCCTGAAACCTCGCGCCGCAGTCAAGGCGGATTATGCGCTCCCTGTCGTAGGCAAGCGTCACCCTCCCCGTCTCGTCAAAGCCCACACAGTACTCCATGTATACCATGTCCGGCTTTGCTTTTGCGCCTGTGTTCCCCGAAAGCTCGGAAAGCGTCTTTGAAAGAGCGCCGCGGTATTCGTTTGGTATCACGTCGTCCGCGTCAAGCCACATCGCATACTCGTGTTCGGCTTTTGAAAAGGCATAGTTTCTCGCCGCGGAAAAGTCGTATACCCACTCAAAGTCGTAAACCTTGTCGGTGTAACGCCTCGCCGTGAGCTTTGTGCCGTCGGTCGAGCCGGTGTCAACAATGATTATCTCGTCAAATATCCCCTTCACCGATTCAAGACAGCGCAAAAGGGTCTTTTCTTCGTTTTTCGCTATTATGCAAAGCGAACAGCCGCTAAGTCTCATGGTTTCCTCCCCCGATGTTTGTTCAGCGTAGTATATAGTATTCAAGCGCCGCCGCAGCGGTTACAACCGCGCATAAAACACAAAAATAAATCGTGATTGCTCTTTACAAAACGGGTCGGTTGTGATAAAATGCATGTTGTAAAGTTATGCATTTTTCATAACGTTTTTTCACTACTTCTCTTCAACACAAGGAGGATATCTATGGCAAGAAAAATGAAAACCATGGATGGTAACAACGCAGCCGCATGGGCGGCATACCCGTTTACCGAGGTCGCTGCTATCTATCCTATCACCCCTTCTTCGGTCATGGCCGAGGTAACAGACGCATGGAGCGCAAAGGGACAGACTAACCTGTTCAACACACCCGTAAAGGTTGCCGAGATGCAGTCTGAGGCGGGAGCTGCCGGAACCGTTCACGGCTCTTTGGCTGCCGGCGCACTCACAACTACTTATACCGCGTCGCAGGGACTTCTTTTGATGATTCCTAACATGTACAAGATCGCGGGCGAGCTTCTGCCCTGCGTCATTCATGTTTCCGCAAGATGCGTTGCAAGCCATGCGCTCAACATCTTCGGCGATCACTCCGACATCTATGCATGCCGCCAGACCGGTTTTGCAATGCTCTGCTCCACCAATCCCCAGGAGGTTATGGACTTAGGAACAGTCGCTCACCTTTCCACCATCAAGGCAAGAGTTCCCTTCCTTCACTTCTTCGACGGATTCAGAACCTCTCACGAGATTCAGAAGATCGAGACATGGGACAAGGCTGATGTAGCCGAAATGGTAGACTGGGACGCTTTGCAGGCGTTCAGAAACCGCGCCATCAACCCCGAGCACCCCGTACTTCGCGGATCTGCTCAGAACCCCGACATCTTCTTCCAGGCACGTGAGGCATGCAACAGCTACTATGACGCTGTTCCCGGCATTGTAGAGCAGTACATGGATATGGTCAACAAGAAGATCGGCACCAACTACAAGCTCTTCAACTACTACGGCGCTCCCGATGCGGAAAAGATCATCATAGCAATGGGCTCCGTATGCGACACCATCGAAGAGACTATAGATTACCTCAACGCAAAGGGCGAGAAGCTCGGACTTGTAAAGGTAAGACTTTACAGACCTTTCCGTGCGGACAAGCTTGTTGAGGCTATCCCCGCAACCGTAAAGATGATAAGCGTCCTCGACAGAACAAAGGAACCCGGATCTTTGGGCGAGCCTTTGTACCTTGACGTAGTCGCTGCATTAAAGAACTCACAGTTTAAGGACGTTCCCGTTTCAAGCGGCAGATACGGCCTCGGCTCTAAGGACACCACCCCCGATCAGATCAAGGCTGTTTACGACAACTGCGCTTGCTGCGGCATAAACTACAAGCCCAGATTCACCATCGGCATCAACGACGATGTGACACACCTCTCACTTGCAACCTGCGGCAAGCTCGATTCCGCTCCCGCCGGCACAATCTCCTGCAAGTTCTGGGGTCTCGGATCCGACGGAACGGTAGGAGCAAACAAGAACTCCATCAAGATCATAGGCGACCACACCGACAAGTATGCACAGGCGTACTTCTCATACGACTCCAAGAAGTCCGGCGGTGTAACCGTTTCTCACCTTCGTTTCGGCGACACACCCATAAAGTCCGCATACCTTATCAACCAGGCGGACTTCGTAGCATGCCACAACGAGTCCTATATCGACAAGTATGACATGGTTCAGGACGTAAAGCCGGGCGGAACATTCCTTCTCAACTGCCAGTGGAGCACCGACGAGCTCGATGAAAAGCTCCCCGGACAGGTCAAGAGATATATCGCTCAGAACAACATCAAGTTCTACATCATC
>DDJI01000088.1:0-20273 GCA_002338885.1 Ruminococcus sp. UBA1828
GATATTGATGGCACTTGATTTGTGCGATGAAATTGTACTTCTTCATCACGGCGAGCTGGAGGTCGTGGAGAAAACGGATCTTGACAGCAAGGAATTTAAGGACAGAATTATTGCGGCATTAAAAGAGGGCGAAAATGAACAAGACGCTTAAAATTTCTTTCTCACTGAAAAACACATACCGTGTGAACGGAATACTGTATTCCTTAAAGCAAATTCCCGTCTTAAAAAGACTGCTCCCGCAGTCGCTTTATAAGGTCAGGGGATTAAAGATATTTGCAAACGTGCTGTCCGTCATAGGCGAGATACTGTCCATGTTTGTCGGCAAGCTTTTGTACTTTGCAACCATGGTTTGCGGCATAGGCGCGGTGTATGAAAAGCTGCCCGATTCGCAGGTGTTTTTGCACCTCCTATTCTTTCTTACGGTGATAGGAAGCTTTGCAAACACGCATCTTTTCAACCCCACCAAAGACAAGTACTATGCGATGATTCTCATGCGCATGGATGCCCGTGAATATACGCTGATAAACTACTTTTACGCCATGCTCAAGGTTGTAGCGGGATTTTTGCCCTTTACCGTTTTGTTCGGCATGATAGCGGGGGTGCCGCTTTGGTTTTGCCTGCTGCTGCCCGTATGCATAGCGGGTATGAAGCTGCTTGCGGCGGCTGTTACGCTGTGGGATTATGAAAAACGCGGCTTTGGGTATAACGAAAACAGAATGTCAAAATACGTGTGGGGCTGTGTTGCGCTGCTTTTAGTTGTTGCCTACGCTCCGCCAGCCTTCGGGTTTGCACTGCCGGAGTCGGCGTATATGGTTCTCTTCTCGGCATGCATACCGCTTGGCGCAGTCGGGCTTAAAAAAGTGCTTGCTTTTAAGGATTATTACGCAATCAATAAAGAGCTGCTGTCCGGCCTGACAAATCAAATGGACAGCAACACATCGGCACAGCTTGCAAAGCAGCTAAACGAGAAGAAAATATCGGCCGACACCTCCATCACCAGCAGCCGCAAGGGCTTTGAGTACTTAAACGAGCTGTTTATCAAAAGGCATAAAAAGATACTTTGGAACTCGACAAAAAAGATTTCCTGCGTCTGTGCTTTTCTCGTTGCGGCGGTGCTTGTAATGGTTTATCTGTATCCGCAGGAGAACTCGGATATAAATAAGCTCGTCATGATGGGACTGCCGTACTTTGTGTTTATCATGTACGCCATCAACCGCGGCACAAGCTTTACACAGGCGCTTTTTATGAACTGCGATCACAGCCTGCTCACTTATTCGTTTTATAAGCAGCCGAGCTTTATACTGCGGCTGTTTCAAATCCGCCTGCGTGAAATCATGAAAATTAACGCTGTCCCCGCGCTGGTTATCGGCGTGGGACTGGCGCTCATATTGTTTGCCACCGGCGGAACGGACAACCCGCTCAACTATGCGGTGCTGATTGTGTCTGTTTTATGCATGAGCCTGTTCTTTTCCATTCATTATCTCACGATATATTACCTTTTGCAGCCGTATAATGCGGGAACGGAACTGAAAAGCGGCACGTATCAGATAGTTTTGACGGCGACGTATTTGGCCTGCTTTGCATTGATGCAGCTTCGCATGCCTATTATGGTGTTCGGGCTGATGACGATTGTTTTCTGTGTGCTTTACAGCGTTGTCGCAAGCATTTTGGTATACCGTCTTGCGCCGAAAACGTTTCGCCTGAGGGCATAAGGCATAGGTTATAACGATTGAAAGGACTTCAAATGACAGAATACAGAACACTGCGGGAAGAGGATATTGACCGAGAGCTTTTTCGCTCATTTGTGCGCCGTCAGGTTGTGGATTTGTGCCTAAGACTTGAAAACGGCGAATGGGTCGCGCGCCAAGACCCGTTTATAGACGACTGGTCGGAAAGCGACTATCAGATATTAGTAAAATGCCTGCGCAACACAGTCCGCACCGGCGGATATGTGTGCGGGGCGTTTTCAAACGGTGTGCTCAAGGGCTTTGTATCGGTGGAAAAAGAGCTTTTCGGGGGAGAAAATATGTATCACGACCTCACCTCTATCCACGTCTCGCAGGACATGCGCCGGACGGGAATAGGAAAAGAGCTGTTTATGCGCGCCGCGGCGTGGGCGAAAGATGACGGGGCAAAAAAGCTGTACATCTCTTCGCACTCCGCCATAGAAAGCCAGGCATTTTATCGGGCGATGGGATGCGTAGATGCGGCGGAGCGCGACTTAAGGCATACGTCTGCCGAGCCGTATGACCGCCAGCTTGAGTATGCGCTGTAAGCCGCTCAAACTGGCAAGTTTAATCCCCGCATGCGGCGTCACACGCCTTTTTTCTATTGCAAAACATACAAGCCTATTATATAATATAGCTGGCGTCGGCAATCAGCTGCGCTGCAACAGGTTAAATATTTTTATAAAGATAGGATGGTTTTTATGAAGGAATATATTAAGGGCGCAAACCCGTTCATGCCGCTTTGGGAGCATGTTCCGGACGGCGAGCCGAGAGTATTCGAGTACAACGGCGAGACAAGGGTTTACCTCTACGGTTCTCACGACACCCTTAAAACAGAGTACTGCGGACCGGATCAGGTTGTATGGAGCGCGCCGGNNCCTGCCACGGCGTATGCTACACCGCTACAGACGGCGGAGTTTTGTATGCTCCGGACGTCGTTCAAAAGGGAGATACATATTATATGTACGCTGCCGAGTGCTGCGGCGGCAGAATAATGGTTGCAAAGTCAAAGACCCCGTGGGGTCCCTTTACCGATCCCGTCAAGACAGAGCTTGGCTTTGACCCCGGAGTGCTCGTAGATGATGACGGAAAAGTGTATGCATACTGGGGCTTCTGCGGCTGCTACTGCGCAGAGCTTAACGACGATATGGCTACTATAAAGCCGGGAACGCTTCATGAGCACCCGATGGGACACACAAGAGCGCCTTGGGCGCGTGACGACGGCCATTACGACGAAAACGATGCGTTCTTCGAGGCGTCTTCACCCAGAAAGGTTATGGGCAAGTATGTCTACATCTATTCAAAGAGATACTTCACCCCCAACCCCGAGATGGGCGTTTACTCCGACAACAACGGATTTTTGTCCTATAAGTTCAGTGATAAGCCGCTTGAGGACTTCCGTCCGGGCGGAGACATAAGCTTCAACGGCGGCGAAATCCTTAAAAACCCCGACGGCACCGGAACGATGAGCTACCGTTGGGGCAACAACCACGGCTCAATCATAGAGGTAAACGGCAAGTGGTACGTGTTCTATCACCGCCAGACGGGAACAAACGAGTTCTCACGTCAGGCAATGCTCGAACCGGTTGATGTAGCTATGGACCATAGCGGCAAGATATTTATCGGCGACATCACATATAAGGACGGCGAGCCTGTGTCCTCAAGACCTGTTGAAATGACTTCTCAGGGCGGACACGTAAACGGACTTGACGCATACAAGCTCATCTCCGCAGGATATGCATGCCACGTTTACGGCGGAGCGGGAAAAGCGTATATCGCCCCTGTTTACGAGCAGACCGATTCGGTTTCCGCACCTGTTGTCGATATAACAAACGGCACAACCGTGGGATTAAGATATCTTCAGTTCGGCAACAACTCCCCCAAGACCGTCACCGCACAGATAAACGCTCTTGAGGATATAACCGTAAACGTCCGCGTAGACGATTACAAGGGCAAGGTAGTGGCGTCCATGAAGATGAGCAAGGGCGAGACCGAAAAGACTGCCGATATCACCTCCGGAATTGTCGGTAAGCATGCAATATACTTTGAGTTCCTGTCAGACTCCGACGACAGCATTGCCGAGTTCGTAAGATTCACTTTTGACAGATAATCTTTTATACATAAGAAAAAATGCCGCTTTTTATAAAGCGGCATTTTTGTTTGTGCGTTTGTACTTTATGCGGCCCCGTTTGCGCCTGCGCAAACACTACTCCCACGACTGCCACACCTCCGGACAGTATCCTACGGTGGCTGACCTGCCGTTTCTGACTACGGGGCTTTTTATGAGGGACGGGTTTTCCAAAAGCTTTTCCACCTTCGCCGAGTCGCTGCCGAGGTATTTCAGCAGCACGGCATCGTCAGACTTTGCCTTCGTGTCTATGAGCGCATCAACCGAGCCTACGGCCTTGAGCACGCTTTCAAGCTCGCCGCGGCTCATGCCTTTTTGGTTCAGATCTATCATCTGGGCTTTTATGCCCCTTTCTTTAAACCACCTCTGCGCCTTCTTTGAATCAAAGCACTTTGACTTGTAAAATATCTGTATGTTCATGCATGCCTCCCGATAAAATCACTCTAAAATCACCGTGAACGGCCCGTCGTTTGTAAGGCTCACCTTCATGTCTGCACCGAAAATTCCCGTCTCGACGTCAAGCCCTCTTGCCCTAAGCTCAGAATTGAACAGCTCGTACAGCCTTTTTGCCTGCTCGGGCGGCGCGGCGTTTATAAAACTCGGGCGGTTTCCGTGCGAGCAGTCCGCCAAAAGCGTGAACTGAGAAATGCTCAGCACCCGCCCCGAAACATCTTTAAGAGAGAGGTTTGTCTTTCCGGCGTCGTCCTCAAATATCCGCAGCTTTGATATCTTCTCCGCAAGCCTTGTGCAGTCGGCTTCGCTGTCGCCCTGTCCCACTCCGAAAAGTATCACAAATCCCTTTTCTATGCTGCCGACAACCTCGCCGGCCACCTTTACGCATGCATCGCTCACGCGCTGAATAACTATCTTCATTTGTCCGCCTCCAAGCTTGCAAAAACTCTCACAAGTAATTTTAACGCATGTAAGAACAATAATCAAGCAAAACTTTCCCTTTGATGCGCTGCCGCATTTCACGCAAATGCAGAAACCATTTATGCAAAGCTGCAATAATTTAAGGCTTAGGAGCATTTTATGCTTAAAACAGAGTTTAAAAAAATTTTTTTGAATTTTTATTCTTCACCACTTGCAATTACTAAAGCGTATGGTATACTGTATACTGTTAAGATCAATTGAGGAGGTACATTATGACACTTAAAAATGCATATCTTCAGAAGGTTTACGAGGACGTTGAAAAGCGCAACCCCGGCGAGAAGGAATTTTTGCAGGCGGTAAAAGAGGTTCTTGAGAGCCTTGAGCCGGTTGTAGAAAAGAGACCAGACATTGTCGAGGCAGGCATTATCGACAGAATCGTTGAGCCTGAGAGACAGATCATATTCAGAGTTCCGTGGGTTGACGACTCCGGAAAGGTAAGAGTAAACAGAGGCTTCAGAATCCAGTTCAACTCTGCTATCGGTCCTTACAAGGGAGGTCTTAGGCTTCATCCCTCTGTAAACGCATCTGTTATAAAGTTTTTGGGCTTTGAGCAGATCTTCAAGAACAGCCTCACCGGCCTTCCCATGGGCGGCGGCAAGGGCGGTTCCGACTTCGACCCCAAGGGCAAGTCTGACGGAGAGGTTATGCGCTTCTGCCAAAGCTTCATGACCGAGCTTTCTAAGCACATCGGTGCGGATACCGACGTTCCCGCGGGAGATATCGGTGTCGGTGCTCGTGAGATAGGCTTCATGTTCGGACAGTACAAGAGACTTCGCAATGAGTTCACCGGCGTTCTCACCGGCAAGGGACTCACTTACGGCGGTTCTTTGGTAAGAACAGAGGCTACCGGTTACGGACTCTGCTACTTCACCGATGAAATGCTCAAGTGCATGAAGAACGAGTCCTTCAAGGGCAAGACAGTAGTCATCTCCGGTTCGGGCAACGTTGCTATCTATGCTACCGAGAAGGCAACCGAGCTTGGCGCAAAGGTAGTTGCTTTGAGCGACTCCAACGGCTACGTATACGACGAAAACGGCATCAAGCTCGACGTTGTAAAGCAGATCAAGGAAGTTGAAAGAGGCAGAATCTCCGAGTACGCCAAGAGAGTTCCCGGCTCTGTATACACCGAGGGCTGCAAGGGCATCTGGACAATAAAGTGCGACATAGCTCTTCCCTGCGCTACACAGAACGAGCTTGACGGCGAGAGCGCAGATGCTTTGATTGCAAACGGCGTTATAGCTGTTGCAGAGGGCGCTAACATGCCTTGCACACCTGAGGCTACCGAGAAGTTCCTCAGCGCAGGCGTTCTCTTTGGCCCCGCAAAGGCTGCAAACGCAGGCGGAGTTGCAACATCCGGTCTTGAGATGTCCCAGAACTCCGAGAGACTCAGCTGGACCTTTGAAGAGGTTGACGCTAAGCTCCACGGCATCATGGTAAACATCTTCCACAACGCATACAACGCTGCAAAGGAATTCGGCTATGACGGAAACCTTGTAGTCGGCGCAAACATTGCAGGCTTCCTCAAGGTTGCCGATGCAATGAAGTGGCAGGGCGTTGCATACTGATTTTATCGGTATATAAGAGTATCAAAATTATCATTCCCCCAAGAAAGCTCAGGCTTTTTCGGGGGAATGTTTTTTCTAGTTGCCACAGGCTGCGGCGGCTGATATAATGTAACTTGTACTGATTAAACTTTTATCGGGGGTGCGGCATGAGACAGTATGAGATGTTTGAGCTTTGCATAACGGCAGGCGGGGAAATCGGCGAAATGAGCGTGGAGTTTGAGCTTGACGGCGCACGCACGCTGCAAAAGTGCTTTTACGACGGCGGCGGGGTGTACAAGGCGAGATACCTTCCCGAGCGCACCGGCGTGTGCAGATGGAAAACGGTCGGCGCTTTGAGCATGAGCGGGCAGGAAGAGTGCATGCCGGCGGAACATGGCAGGCATGGCCGGGTTAAAGCTGTCGGAACGCACTTTGAGTACGCAGACGGCACTTATTATTACCCGTTCGGAACGACGGTGTATGCGCTTGCGCACCAAAGCGATGAGCTTGTCCGTAAGACCTTGTCCTCGCTAAAAAATTCGCCATTTAACAAGGTCAGGTTCTGCGTTTTTCCAAAGCACTATGACTTTAACCACAACGAGCCGCCTTTCTTTGCGTTTGAGAGGGATGTGGACGGAAAATGGGACGTAAGTAAGCCATGCTATGCGTTCTGGCACAGGTTTGAGGGCATTATTTCTGCGCTCGGCGACATGGGGATAGAGTGCGATATAATTTTGTTCCATCCGTATGACCGCTGGGGATTTTCAAGGCTTTCAAAGCAGGACAGCATCGCGTATTTGGAGCTTCTTTTGAGAAGGCTGTCCGCTTTTCCGAACGTGTGGTGGAGCATGGCAAACGAGTATGACCTGATGGACAACTACACCAAAGACGACTTTGCGGACTTTGCAAGATACATCCGCAAAAACGACAACTTCGGGCATCTTTTGAGCTGCCACAACTGCTTTGACTACTTTGATTTCTCGCAGCCCGAGATAACGCACTGCTCCGTTCAGGACATATTCGTAAGCGAGGCTGTTGAGCTGAAGAAAAAGTACAACAAGCCGGTTGTGTATGATGAGTGCTGCTACGAGGGCAACATAGAGTACGGATGGGGAAACATATCCGCCCGAGAGCTTACAGACAGGTTCTGGACTGCTGTCGTAAACGGCGGATACTGCACCCACGGAGAAACGTATTTAAGCGATGACGAGGTGCTTTGGTGGGCAAAGGGCGGAACGCTCAAAGGTGAAAGCCCAAAGAGAATAGCTTTTCTTCGGGAGATTTCCGAGGCGTTGCCCTCTCCGATAGAATACCTTGAGGAGGGCGTGGGACGGCTCACCGAGGAGATGATTCTTAGCTACAAGAAAAACGGCATACCCAAAAATCTGAAAACGGATTTTTGGGTAAAAGGACTTACATCCCTGCCCGACGAGAGGATAAAAGGATTTATCCTAAGGAGCAGGGGAGTGTGCGGACACTGCGGCGACGATGCGTTCATATGGTACTACGGCAGAAGCTGCCCTGCGTTTTGCCACATCTTGCTTCCCGAGAACTCCCGCTACAGAGTTGAAGTCATAGACACATGGGAAATGACCCGCAAAACCGCCCTTGAGAACGTTTGCGGACGTTTGAAGATTGCCCTTAGCTCAAAAGAGGGCATGGCGGTGCTTGCAACAAAAACGGATGCATGACAAATCCCCTGCTTACATCGTTGTAAGCAGGGGATTATTATCAGTTGCCGTTTTAATCGCCTGAGCAGATTTTGCAGATTGCAAGAGCCATCATCTTTGCGCACATCAAAAGGTGGTCTATTCTTATAAACTCGTCCGCTGCATGCAGGTGGTTGTCCTCGCCCTCGATTTCAGGCCCAAACGCCACTCCGCCCTCTATTTCATGCACGTAAGTTCCGCCGCCTATCGCAATGCATTCGCCCTTCTTGCCGCTCACTTCTTCGTATACCTCCAAGAGCTTTTTGACAATCGGGCTGTCCGCACTTACGTGATGCGGCTGAGTTCCGCTGTACTCCGAAAGCGTCAGACCCGCGCCCTGTACGGCGGGCTTTAGCTTTGACAGCACCTGCTCAACGCTTGAGCTGACCGGAAGGCGTATGTCAAACTTCGCTTCAAGCTGTCCTGAGCTGTAGCTTATGACGCTTAAAACGCATGTCAGACTGCCGGACAGCCTGTCGCTGATTTTAAGCCCCATGCTCTTGCCGTCGGTTTCTCCGTACGGAAAAAGCTTTGAAAGCTTGCTGACAAGCTCCGACGCCTCGTCCGCAAGCCCCAGCTCCGAAATAAGAGCCATGAGCGCGGTTACGGCGTTTTTGCCAAGCTCGGGTGTAGAGGCGTGAGCGCTCTTTCCCACAGCGGTTATCCTTAAAGTGTTAAGCCCTGCGAACTCCTTTATATCAAACTCCACCGGCAAGCTAAGCTTTTTTTCTGCCGCCGCAACTTCGTCCGCGCTTATTCCGCTGACAACGGCGTATGCCGTGCCCGGGACCGCATTTACAACCGTTCCGCCCTCAAGCTCGATGAGCAGCCTGCTTGAAAGGCTGGTGTACGCCTTTGCCGTGAGCTTTCCGCGTATCATGCCCTTTTCAATGTTTATTACGGGATAGCTTGCATCGGGGGTAAAGCTGTATTTCGGCGGAGCCTCCTTCTTGAAGTAATATTCAAGGTCTGACGAGCCGCATTCCTCGTCCGTGCCGAAAATGAGCCGCACGCCGTCCTTAATCGGTATATTTAAGTCCTTGACGGCCTTCGCGGCATACATCGCCGCAACCGCAGGGCCTTTGTCGTCTATAGCGCCCCTGCCGTACACTTTGCCTTGGCTGACTGTCGCACAAAACGGCTCAAAGCTCCATCCGTCGCCGGCGGGAACAACGTCGAGATGCGCAAGTATGCCGAGCACAGGCTCCGCAGGTTCTTTGCCGTCGCCGCTTTCGCCGTACAGCTCCGCCGTGCCGGCATATCCGTCAAAGCAGCGGGTTTTAAGCCCGAATCCCGAGCAAATTTCAAGCGCGCGGTCAAGGCATCGCCTTGCATCTTCTCCGAACGGCGCATCCGCCTTTGCATCCTGCCTGCAGCTCGGGTAAGATATAAGCTCCGACAGCGTTGCAACCATGTCGTCCCGCATGGAATCTATATAGTCCGATATTTTGTCTTTTAGCGCTTTGTCGGTATTAGTGACGCCCATAAAAGCACTCTCCTTTATCAATATTTTTTAAGAACCATGGCTGAAATCGGGGGAACAAACACTCCCTCGCAGTATATCGCCATGGGTTTGTCCGACCCCATCGTGTCGGAAAGTATAAGCTCCCATTCGCCGTCGGGAAGTACGAACATCTTTGCACGCGGTATGGGATTTATCAAAATCAAAAGCTCTTCGTCATATCCAAACAGCTTTATCGCTATTGTTCCGTCCGAGGATTGCAAAACCTGCGAATGCTCGCTCACCTCTTCATGAGATGACATCCTCAAAAGCGGATGCGCCTTTCTTAAGCGTATCAGGTCGCGGAAATAGTCCGATTCACCTTTGTTTACGCTTAGCATGTTCCACTTTATCGAGTTCACCACATCGGGGGAGTTGTAGCTGTTGTGATCGTACTTTCCGCCGCCCAAAGCCTTTGAGCGCAAAAACTCCTGACCGGAATGTATGAAAGGCACGCCCTGCGCCAGCAGCACAAGCGCTCCGGACAGCCTTGCCATCTTCTTTCTGTCACGCTCGTTGCAGCCGCCCGCCGAAACCATAAGCTTGTCCCAAAGCGTCAGGTTGTCGTGAGCCTCGCAATAGTTTATTATTGAGCATAGGCTGTTTGCCCATCCCGACCTGCCCAAAAGCCCGTCGGTGACGCTTGAACGCAGGTGATAGTTTCCGCTCACATATCCCAAAGCGGCGTCGCAAAACGTCGAGCCTTTTATTGCGTCTCGGTATGTGTCGTTGAAGTACGCTATGCCGGGGGTTTTGTATCCGCTTGACTTCAGCGCAGCCATGCTCGGGTCAAGCGCGCTTTCGCCGCCTGTCCAGCCCTCTCCGTAAATCAGCGCGGACGGGTTTATCTTTTTGAGCTTTGCCTCAATTTCGTTCATCGTTTCAATGTCCAAGCACGCCATGAGGTCGAATCTGAACCCGTCTATTTTGTACTCGCTCGCCCAGAACAGCACCGAGTCGATGATGTACTTTCTGACCATTGCGCGCTCGGACGCTATTTCGTTTCCGCAGCCGGAACCGTTTGAGGGCTTGCCGTCCTTGTAACGGTAGTAATATGTCGGATAGGACATGCTAAGGTTTGAGCTGTCAAGCTTGTAGGTGTGATTGTAAACCACGTCCATCACCACGCCGATGTTGTTTGCGTGAAGCGCAGCCACAAGCTCTTTAAGCTCGAGTATTCTCGACTTCGGGTCTGCGGGACGGGTTGAATAGGAACCTTCCGGCACGTTGTAGTTTTCCGGATCGTAGCCCCAGTTGTAAGAGCCAAAAGGATTGCGCTCGTCGAGACGGTCGTAGTCAAACACCGGCAATAGGTGCACATGCGTGATACCAAGCTCTTTTATGTGAGCTAAGCAGGTCGGATCGCCGCTCGGATTGACGCTGTTTGCGCAGGTGAACGCCTTGAATTTGCCGCGGTAATCGCTTTTTATGCCGCTTGACGGGTCTATTGAGAAGTCCCTCACATGCGTTTCATACAAAACCGCATCGGTGTATTTGTCGAGACTGACATACCCCACGCTCGCCCAGCCTTTAGGGTTGATGTCCGACACGCGGCATATGTATCCCTTTTCGCCGTTGATTCCCGCCGCGCAGGCATAAGGGTCAACGCCGCAGCTTATCTTTCCGTCGTAGTCATATTCATATTTGTAATAATACCCGTCGAGCGATTTTTGATATATAAGCTGCCATACGCCCATGTCGCCTTTTGTCATCTTGAACTTAAGATACGGCGTCTTGTCGTCCTGGCGTTTGTAAATAAGAAGGCTCACCATGTCAGCCTCCGGAGCCCAAATGTAAAACTCTGTTTTGTCGCAATCGAGTTTAACCCCTAAAAATCCGTCATAGCTGAAATTGCTGTCGATGTATTCGACGTGTCCGGCGTCGCAAAACTGCACATATATTCCCCCCCAAGAAAGTTGCGCCGCATAAAACCCTAACTAACCACGGCGGCATTGTTTTCATGAAAATATTATATAACATTAATCCGCTTATTTCAATACAATTTTTGTTAGCACGTAAAAATAAAAAAGCTCTTGACAACAGCAGGCGGGCGTGATATTATATATAGGCAACAAAAATACTGCGGGGTAGAGCAGTTGGTAGCTCGTCGGGCTCATAACCCGGAGGTCGTTGGTTCAAGTCCTTCCCCCGCTACCAAAAAAGTCCCGAGCGTACCTATGCGCACGGGACTTTTCCATTTTACCACTATAGTCCGTACGGGACTTTTCCTTTTTATCACTTTGGCTTGTACGGGACCTTTTTTATCACTTTAGATCACGGAGGAATGTATGAGAAGATCAGATCGGGAGCTGTCGGCGTCCGACGCAGAAAGAATACTCGAATCGGGCGAGTATGGGGTGCTTTGCACCGTATCAAAGGATGCGCAGCCGTATGCCGTGCCGATAAGCTACGCTTATTCGGGCGGGGTAATACACATCCACTGCGCCAAGGGCGTGGGAAAGAAAATCGAGAACATATCAAACTGCGACAGTGTTTGCTTTACGGTCGTAGGCAAAACGCATGTGCAGCCAGAAAAATTCAGCACGCTTTATGAGAGTGTGATTGTCACAGGCAAAATAGTGCCGTCTGAAAACCCACGGGAAAGCCTTTTGGCGCTTGCAAAAAAGTACAGTCCTGATTTCATCGATCAGGCGTATGAACATATACGCGCCGCCGCCGGACGTGTGGCAGCGTACACAATCATACCCGAGCATATAAGCGCAAAAGGGAAGCGGGAGGGATAAACCCTGAGGGAATTAAACCTTGACGAATGCGCATAATTTGATTATAATATAATGTTGGTTAAGACATTAGCCAAAATATTTTACACAAATTTTTAAGATCGAAGGGAAAATATATGAAGAAAATCATATGCATTTTTATGGCGCTTACGATGCTTGTGTTGCTTTGCGCATGCGGATCAAATGTCACACATAAGCTCGGCATGGGCGTTGTGGTAAACACCTCCTCCTCAAAGGACGGCTCCGTCGAGATCGAGGCAACTGTTGCCGCCGTCATACTCGACGATGCCGGAAAGATAGTGTCCTGCAAGGTCGATGTGGCTCAGAACAAGCTCGACGTGACGGATGGCATAATAGCCGATGACGCCGCTTCCACCGAGTTTAAGACAAAGCGTGAGCAGGGCGACAGCTACAACATGAAGGGCGCTTCCGGCATAGGCAAGGAATGGTACGAGCAGGCAGAGGCTTTTGAAAACTACGTGGTTGGCAAGACCGCTTCCGAGGTTGAGAACATGGACACCTCAGATGAAACTCTTCTTGCCGGCTGCACAATAGGCACCACGGATTTGATCGAGGCTGTTGTTAAGGCTTGCAACGATTCTCTTGCAAGCGAGTTTACAGGCGACGCCGCAGCCCTTTCAGTAGCTGTTATATCCACGCTTGATTCAAGCTCTAAGAGCGCTATGGACGGCGAGGACGGCAGCGCAAACATCTATTCGTCATTTGCTGCGGTTGCGCTTGATGACAGCGGCAAGGTTTTGGCAGCGGCTTACGATGAGGCTGACCCTGAAGTCACCTTCAACGACCTCGGCGAGATAACCGTTGACGCTGACTACACCGTTTCCACCAAGAGAGAGCTGCGTGAGGGCTACAACATGAAGGGCGCTTCCGGCA
This sequence comes from Ruminococcus sp. UBA1828, assembly GCA_002338885.1. GTDB lineage: Bacteria > Bacillota > Clostridia > Oscillospirales > Ruminococcaceae > Faeciplasma > Faeciplasma gallinarum. Next base: position 13,178 of record DDJI01000088.1, read on the forward strand.
TAGGCAAGGAGTGGTACGAGCAGATAGATGCGTTTGAGGATTACGTTGTCGGCAAGACCGCAAGCGAGATATCTTCGATAGACACCGCTGATGCCGATCTTCTGGCAGGCTGCACAATAGGCACATCGAGCTTGATAGCATGCACCGCAAAGGCTGCACAGGCTGCAAACTGATACACGTTCGCATTTAAGAGGGATGAGGCATGCCTCATCCCTCTGCTTGTTTTAAAAGATGAAAGGAGGTTGTCGCTTAGGTGCGCCTAAAAATACTTGCAGTGTCTGTTGCCGTTGTGATCGGAGCGCTTGCAGCGCTTTCGGGATGCGCATCCGAGCCGGTTGCCAATGTTCCGGAGCGCAGGACAAAGACATACTTTGATTACTTTGATACGGTGTCGCAGATAATCGGATACGAGGACGACGAGCAGACGTTTGAAGAGGTTTGCGAGAATATACGCGCAATGCTTGAGAAGTACCACATGCTTTGCGATATTTATCACGGATATGACGGCATGAACAACCTCTACACCGTAAACAAAAACGCAGGTGTGAGCGCTGTCAGCGTTGATGAGTGGCTGATAGATATGCTCTTGTATGCCGAGGATATGAGCGGCAGGACGGGCGGCATGTTCGATGTCACAATTGGCAGCGTGCTGAGCATATGGCATGACCACCGCGAGCAGGCGATTTCAAATTCGGATGAGGCGTCGGTGCCGGACATGCAGCAGCTGAAAGACGCAAGCGTCCATACCGGCTATGACAAGCTTGTAATAGATGAGGAAAACATGACGGTGTACATCACCGACCCGCAGATGTCCCTTGACGTGGGCGGCATCGCAAAGGGCTACGCTGCGAACTGCATAGTCAATTACCTCTGCGATGCGGGGGTTAGCGGCTACGCGCTAAACATAGGCGGAAACATAAGCGTCATCGGCGCAAAGCCGGACGGGACTCCGGAGGGGGAGAAGTGGACGGTGGGGATACAAAACCCCGACCTCGATTCCGACACGCCGTACGTGTGCAGCATAGACATAAGCGATATGTCTGTCGTCACGAGCGGCGACTATCAAAGATACTATTACGTGGACGGAGTTAAGTATCACCACATAATAAACCCCTATACTTTGATGCCGCAGAACAATTTCAGCGCGGTTTCCGTTGTATGCAGCGACAGCGGGCTGGGTGACTGCCTGTCAACAGCGCTGTTTAACATGAGCGTAGAGGAAGGAAAAGAGATGCTGCATTCAGAGCTGTTTAGCTCATACGACATTGAAGTCGTGTGGATACTGCCGGACGGAAGTATGCAGATGACCGACGGCTTTAGCGACATGCTTTCCGAGTAACCATAAAAATACGCCCTTTCGGGGATGAGCACGCATGTGCAGCATTTCCTCGAAGGGGCGTTTTGTTTTTATATTATGCTTTTGGGTATCTTTTTTATGAGTATTGCGCTCACCACTCCGACAAGCACTCCCGATACCACTCCCGATATCATCAGCACAGGCAGGTAGTATGCGATCTGCGCCGTACCCATGACCAAAACCGCCACGATTATCTGCCCGACGTTGTGCATCACTCCGCCGGTCACGCTCACTCCCACTGCGGAAAACAGTCCGGACTTTTTCATAGGCGCCATCACGCAAAGGCTCAGCACCGCACCGGCAAGGCTGTACAAAAAGGTGAGAAAGCTTCCGAAGAGTATAGCTACCCATAAAAGCCGCACTCCCGATACCGCAGCCGCCTCTTTAAGCCCGACCCTGTAAAGCATGAAGAGTATTACGATGTTTGCAAGCCCTGCTTTCACGCCCGGCACTGCAACCGAAAGCGGCACAAGGCTTTCAAGGTATGAAAGTATCAGCGCAAGCGCGGATGCCATTGCAAGCGCCGCAACCGTCCTTGCACGCCCTGTTTTGACCTTGTTTTCAGCGGGCTTGTCTTTATTTTTAATTCGGCTCATGCGATCAAATCAACCTCCGTGTCGGAATCGGCTGACGCAATCTCTATCACAAGCCTGTTCGGCAGGCATACGATAGTCTGCCCGACTTTTGATATTTTCCGCTGGTTTACGCACAGCCCGTCCGGACAGCTTGCGCTTGTCACATCGGCGTATCCGCCCGATATCACAAGCCGGTTATATCCGCCGTCCGCAGACGGTATGTCAACTGTCAGCTCGCCAGAAAGCGGGTATCTCGCGGTCTCGGCGCCGTCCTGTATAATGAGCACGTAGTCGCCGCTTTTTCTCGTGAGTGTTATAAGCAATGCCGCCGCCGCACACACGGCTATCAATCCGACAACAAGTATAATGTCGTTTCTCAGCTTTTTGCGGTTTATGCGGTTTCCGCCGTCGCAGCCGTTACTCGCAGGCATGTTGAGCAGGCAAAAGCGCCGCTATTGCGTGGGTGGGGCAGACGCTTACGCAGGTCCGGCATCCGGTGCAAAGCGAGTAGTCTATGCTTGAAAGATTGTTCTCAACGCTGATTGCACCGTGAGGGCAGGAGCTTTGACACTTTTTGCAGCCTATGCATGCGGCAAGACATGCCTTGTGCGCTTTTGCGCCGTTGTCGAGGTTTGAGCATACTACCGCGACGCTTGCCTCTGCCGGAGCCATAGTTATTATGTGCTTAGGGCATGCCTTTGCGCAAAGCCCGCAGCCTATGCACTTTGAATCGTTTATCCTTGCAATGCCGTCCTGAATGCACACCGCATCTGCGGGGCAAACCTTTTGGCAGTCGCCGTAGCCTAAGCAGCCGTACACGCACTTGCCGTCGCCGCCGCATACGCCGCTTGCCGCAGCGCAGGTCTTAATGCCGATATACGTTACCTTTTTGTCGGTGTTCATGCCCGAGCCGCCGCATGTGCCGTTGCATCTGACTATTGCCTTTCTTTGCTGAACGTCCTCAAAGCTTGAGCCGAGGATTTCGCAAATGCCCCTTGCAGCGGCATCAGAGCCGGGTATGCATAGGTTTGTCTTTGTTCCGGGGACGTTTACAAGCGCGTTTGCGTAGCCGTCGCAGCCGGTGAAGCCGCATGCTCCGCAGTTTGCACCGGGCAGGCATTTTCTTATCTGTTCAACTCTTTGATCGACCTTTACCGCCATGAGCTTTGACGCCACGACGAGCAGCACGGAACACAAAAGTCCCACTCCGCCGACAAACAAAAGAGCTGTCAGTATTGATGACAAAAAATCGTTCATAGCAGCCTCCTTATGCAAACAGGTTGTCGATAACGCCGCTGAAGCCGAAGAAAGCCATAGAGACTATCGAAGCCGCAAGCAGGGTAGACGGTATTCCCTTGAATGACTGAGGTATCGTCGCGCAGTTGTCAACCTTTGACCTGACGCCCGAGAATATCACCATTGCCACAAGGAATCCGAGTCCGCATCCGAACGAGCTTGCCATTGACTCGATAAATCCGTATCCGTCTGTGATGTTGTTGATGGTGACTCCCAAAACCGCGCAGTTAGTTGTTATCAGCGGCAGATACACGCCCAAAGCCTTGTGAAGGGAGGGGATGTACTTCTTGAGCGCTATTTCAACGAATTGGACGAGCGCCGCAATGACGAGTATAAAAACAATGGTCTGCATGTATTGCAGGTCGAACCTTTCGAGGACGTAAGTCTGTATCGGCCATGTCACGGCGGTAGCCACGAGCATTACAAACGTGACCGCAATTCCCATGCCGGTCGCCTGGTCAAGCTTTTTAGAGACGCCCAGGAAGGGGCATATTCCTAAGAACTTTTGTAAAACGTAGTTGTTTACAAAAACTCCGCCCAAAATGATTACTAATAGAGCATTCATACTGTTACTCGGCCTCCTTTACGCTTTCTGAGGTCAGATTGCCCTTGCCGCACATGAGCCTTGAAGGGCAGTTTTCGCAGCTGAAGTCCTTTTTCTTGAGCGCTTTGCCCTTTGTGAGCTTGTTGACAACAGCTATGAGTATTCCGAATACCATAAATCCGCCCGGCGCCTGAGTGAGTATTGATATCTTGTGGTCGGAGATAAAGGGTATTTCGTATCCTAAGAAACTTCCTGCGCCGAACACCTCGCGAACCGTTGCCATGAGGAACAAAGCAAGCGTGAACCCAAGGCCCATGCCCACTCCGTCAAGCATGGAGTCTATAACGCCGTGCTTGCTTGCGTACATCTCCGCTCTGCCTAAGATAATGCAGTTTACGACTATCAAGGCAAGATATGTTCCGAGCGCCTCGTAAAGGGAGGGCAGATACGCGTGAAGAAGCATCTGAACTATCGTTACAAATCCCGCAATGACGACTATGTATGAGGGTATTCGCACCTTGTCCGGAATGATGTTTCTCAGCGCGGATATCGCCATGTTTGAGCATATGAGCACCAGCGCCGCCGAAAGGCCCATGCCTATCGCCCTTGACACCGAGTCGGTGATGGCAAGCGTCGGGCAGGTTCCCAAAACAAGAACAAACACCGGATTTTCTTTTATCAGACCCTTTAACAGGGTCGAAAGCTTAGATTCTGTTTTCATTATCCCTGCCTCCTTATTCGGTCGCAGTCATTATCGCCTCAAACGCCTCGGCCGCATCGGTGTATGCCTGCCTTACGGCGTCGGTTGTAAAGGTGCAGCCTGCTATAAGTATCGCATCGTCGTCGGCGTTTTCAATGTTTGAGCCTTCCTGCTTCTCGGCGTATCCCGTTTCGGCGACAGCCTCTCCGAAATACTCCGTCTCGTTGTGAGATATTACCTTGAATCTGACTATTTCTCCGCTGTCCGAAAGGATGTAAAGTATCTCTACCGGACCGCCGTATCCGTAAGGAGCGGCCACGACTGCGGTGTATGACGCGTCAGGGGTCTCAACCTTGTACGCAGAGCTTACGCTTGAGCGGACAGGCACGCTTATCGGCGTGACCGATGCGCCGTCTATCATCTTTTCAATCCTTGTCACGATTGCGGATGTCTTTTCCGAAACAAGCTCCTGCACGTGCGCCGCCGCAGCGTCAAACTCTTCGGTGCAATCGTCTGCGCTTTGCTCGGTTTCCTCGCCGTCATACGCCGCTATCGGATTTGCAAACGCATCAAACGCCAGGAAAATCGTTTCCTCGCCGGATTTGCACACGGCTATGTATCCCGTGCCGTTTTCGGCGGCATACAGCGCACTAAGGCCCTGCGGCACTTCCTCGCTTGCCGCAAGAACACATTCGCCCGACTTAGAGCATGCATACGGGAACACAGCGGCTGCAATTTCCTGAGCCTTTTGCTCGTCGGTCTTTTCACCGGCAGATATAGCTGCCACTTGGAGCAAAACTTCAAATCCGTCCGAAACGGCGTTTTTAAATGCCGTAGAGGAATATGTAACTCCCGCCACCGTGTCTATGCCGGAAAGCGCCGAGTCGGCTCCTATATATGTGAGGGGATATGTATCTGTGCCCATGTCCTTGCTTTCGGCGTAGTTTGTCAAAACTATGTTTAAAATCTTTCCGTCAGCGCCTACACCCATCGTGATAAGCATGTCTGACGAGCTGTACTGAGTGGAGGTCGTCAGCGTTACCGCGTATCCCGGCGGCTGTANNAGTGTCCCTGTAAACGCCTGTGACAGTTTCGGGAGAGCCTTCGGGCAGCTGTATCGTCTCAAAGTCCTGCGCATCGGGAAGAACCTCGTACAAAGATTGGTTTGCCGCAAGCGACTGGTTTTGCTCAATGACAGGCGCCGTGACATAGTTTACAGCCGCCAGCAAAAGAGCCGTCACAAGGCATATGCAGGTCAGCACAACGATGCTTTTTACATAATCGCCCTTTGCTTTTACGCCTGTACTCATGCTGCCTCACCTCCACGGTTTTTTGCCTCGCTTGAGCGCATGCGTTTAAGTTTAAGCGCTCCTAAGGGACGGGATCTTGTCCACTTGTCTATGTAGGGGGTAAGTATATTCATCAAAAGTATTGAGAAGGATACTCCCTCGGGATAGCTTCCGTAAAGCCTTATAAGCGAAGTTATAAGTCCGCATCCCAAGCCGAACACGACTCTGCCCCACTTTGAGTTAGGGGTAGTGGTGTAGTCGGTAGCCATGAAGAATGCGCCTATGAACAATCCGCCGGAAAGTATCTGTGCTGCGGCAAAGCTTATGTCGCCGCTCGATATCAAAGTTATCACAAACACAGTTGCAATAAACACAACCGGCGTGTGCCACGAAATTATTCCCCTTATGATCAGGTATGCGCCGCCTATCAGGAGTGCAAGGGCGGATGTTTCACCCAAAGCTCCGCCGCAGTTTCCGGCAAACAGCTCCCAAAGGGAGGGAAGTGTGCCTTCCTGACCGGATAAAACGGCAAGCGGGGTAGCGCTTGCGGTCAAATCGGCAGACTGCGGGAAAACGCTTGCGGTCATGGTGCTTGAAAATGCGATGAGCATAAATATTCGTCCCGTGATAGCGGGGTTTGCAAAGTTCTGTCCTATTCCGCCGAACAGGCACTTTACCACCACTATCGAGAACACCGCACCGACAGCTGCCTGCCACAGCGGTATTGTTGACGGCAGGTTCAAAGCGAGCAGAAGTCCCGTAACTATTGCGGACAGGTCGCCGATGGACTGCTTTTTCTTGCAGCACAGGTTAAATAACGCCTCCGATGCTGCGGCGGCAATTATGCAAACCGCAATAACCGCTATGCTGCGCGCTCCGAAGAACACCACCGAGGCTATTGCCGCAGGCAAAAGCGCAAGTATCACGTTCAGCATGATGGATGTGGTGGTGTCGCGGGTGAATATGTGCGGCGAAGGCGAGGTTATAAGCTTATCCATTGCTCTTTGCCTCCTTTTTGATTAGCTGCTTTGCAATTCTGTTTCTTTGAACAAGCGGCTGACCGGTGGGGCATATGTATGAGCAGCAGCCGCACTCCATGCAAAGGTTTACTTTAAGCTCTTTAAGCGACTCGATGTCGTTTCTTGCAAGAGCCTTTGATATTGCAACCGGACTCAGCCTGATGGGGCAGTGGTCAACGCATCTTGCACAGTTTATGCAGGGCGTGTTCTCCTTTGCCGCCGCATCGCGCTTGTCCATGGCGATTACGGCGTTTGTGTTTTTAAGTATCGGCGCGTCGAGGTCACTCAAGGCTATTCCCATCATAGGGCCGCCGTA
>DDJI01000088.1:20302-20477 GCA_002338885.1 Ruminococcus sp. UBA1828
AAACACATCCTTAACGCTTGCACCTATCGGCGCTATGACGTTTTTGGGCTGAGAAACGGCGCTTCCGTCAACCGTCACGCACTTTTCAACAAGCGGCATTCCGGTTTGAATGTATCCGGCTATAGCCGCTACGGTGGTGCAGTTAATAACAATCGCGCCCACGTCTATCGGCAGG
>DDJI01000088.1:20499-24185 GCA_002338885.1 Ruminococcus sp. UBA1828
CCTCCGGAACTGTCTGTCCGAGAACGTTGTAAATGAGCGCCTTTTCGGCGCCCTGAGGGTATGTCGCCGGCAGTGAAATCACGCTTACAGCCGGATCTTCTGACATGACCTCTTTCATCTTTGCTATGCACTGAGGCTTGTTCTTTTCAATGCCTATTACAACCTTCTTGACGCCTAAGTATTTTTCCAAAAGCGCTATGCCGTCTCTTATCAGCTCTGCGTCGTCAAGCATGGTTCTTGTGTCGCTCGTGATGTACGGCTCACACTCCGCGCCGTTTACTATCACGGCTTTTATCTTTGAGGGATCCTTTACGTCGAGCTTTACCGCGGTGGGGAAGCCCGCTCCGCCCAAGCCGACAACTCCGCTGTCTCTTACGGCGTTTATAAACTCCTCGCGGTTTGTCACGCTCACAGGCTTGACGCTTTCCGACACGCTCATCATGCCGTCCGACTCTATTATCACGGCATCAACCTGCCTGCCCGAAGAGTCGGTTATCTTATCTATTTTTTTAACTGTTCCGGACACCGAGGAATACACCGGCGAGCACATGTAGCTGTCAGCTTTTCCTATAAGGTCGCCGACTGCCACCCTGTCAAGGGGCTTGACCGTCGCAACTGCCGCACTGCCTATGTGCATGGATAGCGGAATTGTCACCGTTTTTGGCGCAGGCATTCTCACGGCAGCCATGGCGGCGGTGTTTTTCCTGTGCGGAACATTTACGCTGCCAAGCTTAAATAAATGCATATACAAGTCCTCTCATTCATCTTTTTTTGAAATGAAGACGCTGAAAAATATCACGCCTCAGCTTTGTATCACACGAGTTAATTATATTACGGTGGCTATTTTTTGTCAACCAAGCCTATTTGTCATACTTTACAATCGAGACTCCTTGAAATTGTGCATGATATACAAAAGGCAGCGTCGTTAAAACGCTGCCTTTTTCGTCAGACCGTAGCCGGTTCCTTTTCTGTTTCCTGCTTTTGTTTTTCGATCTTTGCAAGCTCCTCTTCTTCCAAAACCCTGTACGCAACCTTGCCCACAAGCGTCTTAGGAAGCGTGCTCCTGAACTCTATGTCATACGGCATGGCATACTTAGCCACGTTCTTCTTGCAGTACTCAAGTATCGCCTGCTTTGTCTCTTCGCTCTCCTCGTATCCCGGCTTGAGCATTACAAACGCCTTTACCTTTTGCATCTTGTAGTCGTCCGGAACGCCTATTACGCAGCTCATCTGTATTGCCTCGTAGTTGTCAAGGACGTTTTCTATCTGAGACGGGTACACGTTGTAGCCGCTTGTGACTATCATTCTCTTGATTCTCTGCTTGAAGTATATAAAGCCCTCGTCGTCCATGCTGCCTAAGTCTCCGGTGTGAAGCCATACCATTCCGTCGCCGTGAAGCCTAAGTGTGTTTGCGGTCTCCTCCGGCTGGTCAAGGTACTCCTTCATAACCGTAGGTCCGGATATGCATATTTCGCCCTCCGAGCCGTAGGGGACTTCTATATTTGTTCCGACATCTACAATCTTGTAGTACGTGTCGGGGAAGGGCTGACCTATTGAGCCTTCCTTGTAAAGGTGGAGCGGCGTCAGGCAGCTTGCGGTGACGCATTCCGTTGTGCCATAGCCCTCACGCACCATTATGGTGGCGTTGTGATCCTTTAAGAACTTGTCAGACTTTCTCTTGAGCGCTACGGAAAGAGAATCTCCACCCGAGAACACGCCTTTAAGGCAGCTGAGGTCTGCGTTTTCCATGTTGGGCACTCTTAAAAGCGCCTCGTAAAGCGTGGGCACTCCCGCGATGAAGTTGCAGTGGTGCTTTACTATGTCCTTAGCATACGTTTCGGGAGTAAAGCGCGGCACGAGTATGCAGCGGCCTCCGTTTGCAAGCATTGAGTGTATGGTTACGCCGAGGCCGAATCCGTGGAACATGGGCATTACCGCAAGCATCTTGTCGCCCGGCTCGAATATCGGGTTTGTCTCGATTATCTGCGCCTTGAGGGCGTTGAAGTTTAAGTTTGTCAAAACTATGCCCTTTGTAGTGCCGGTTGTGCCTCCGCTGTAAAGTATTACGGCGGGGTCGTCTTTTTTGACGGTGGCAATGTATTCTCCTATATACTTCTTGCCGCCCTTGATGAAGTCGTTCCACCGAATAATCGGCGCATCGGCGGGAATCTTTTTTATCTTTCTTCCCTGCGTCAGCGCATAACCGACCTTCATGGGCGCACTGAGAGCGTCCTTTATCGATGCGATTATCAGCGTTTTAAGCGTAGTGAGGTTTGGCCTTATCGCCTCAAACTTGCCGTAGAACATGTCCATTGTCAGCGCGCATACGCTCTTGGAGTGGTTAATAAAGAACTCTATTTCGTTTTCGCTCGAAAGCGGGTGAATCATGTTTGACACTGCGCCCACGAGGTTTACCGCGTAAAACATAACCACGGTCTGCGGGCAGTTGGGCATGCATATTGTGACCCTGTCCTTCGGCTTTACGCCTATGGCGCGGAGGGCTTTTGCGCACTCTGTGACCTGCTTTTCAAATTCAGAATAGGTAGTCGTGCTGCCCATGAAGTCGAAGGCTATGTAGTTTGGATACTTGTGAGCGATGTTTCGCACCGCCTCCCACATCGAGCCGTCAAAGTAGTCAAGGTGGAAGCGCACGTTTCCGTAATTTGAAAGCCACGGCGTTTTAACTTCAAATGCCATTTCAATATTCCTTTCTCATATAACCGCATTTACCTTGCGGGAAAGCGGGTTTAATCAACCTCTACAGGCGTTTCAATCGGCAGCTCAAGCAGCTCCGGATTTGAAAGCAGTCGGCGAAGAATCTTTAATGAGTTTGCAAAGTAAACTCCGTCCGCTATTCTCTCATCCACCGTCAGCCCAAGCTCAAGGGCGTCCCTTACGTCAAAGCTTCCGTCATAGTTGAAGAAGGGCGTGGGCTTCTTTTCGCCGATTATGCAAAACAGCGAGTTCGTTCCCCACTCGGCAAGGTGGTGATACTGAGCATGCATTTTTATGCTTCCCAGGTTGGATATAAAGCAGCTTGAATAGTACGGGTCGCCGTTCATAAACACGGAAGGATACTTGCCGTGAAACTCCATGCTGCGAAGTATTTTGAACACAAGGCTTATCATCCATCTCGGCATCTTGAAGAATATGTCCATGATGTCGCCGACTTCGTTGTTCTTGCCCTCAACCCTTACGTGGTAAACTATTTTTTTTACCTCGCTGTGGATGTGCTCTATCGGAATTATTCCTTCCCTCGGGCAGACTATCGTGGCAAGAGTTTCGCGCGAATCGTCGGCAAGCTTTTTCTTTACGACACNNAGAAAGGCTGACCTCTTTTTTCTCCCAAAGCCTGTTGCCGGAGTAGAAATAGTTCATCTTAGGACGCAGAACTATCGTCTTTGCGATAGCGGCGGCTATAACATGGAAGAACGTATATTTAAATTCTTCTCCGCCCGCGTTCTTTTTGTCAACGTACTTCTTTATTTCGGTCAGGTCAACCGTCTCGTTCATTACAGCTTCGTTAGCCGTTCTGCCGGGTATGTTGTAAGGCACTATGTAATGCATGGAGTCGAGATCTCTGACTAAGTATGCATCCTTTCTGTCTCCGCGGCGCTTTTTTCTCTTGTTTTCGCTGCCGGAAGTATCGGATGCGGTCTTTTCGATTTCGTTTTTGTTTGTCTTTT
>DDJI01000026.1:0-5968 GCA_002338885.1 Ruminococcus sp. UBA1828
TCCAACACCGCCGAGTACGGCGACTACATCACCGGTCCCAAGATAATCACCGACGAGACCAAGAAGACCATGAAGAAGATCCTCAAGGATATTCAGGACGGTACATTCGCTAAGGACTTCCTTTTGGATATGTCCGATGCGGGAGGACAGGTTCACTTCAATGCAATGCGCAAGATTGCGTCGGAGCATCCTTCGGAGATAGTCGGCGAGGAAATCCGCAAGCTTTACAGCTGGAACGGCGAGGACAAGCTCATCAACAACTGATAGTGTATCAAAGGCAAATGCCAGCGGCATAAAAATGCCGTTGGCGTTTTGCAGTTGTATAAAAAGAAAGGAATGAATGTCACCGTGAAAAGTGATGCTATAAAGTGCGGAGCACAGAATGCGCCGCACAGAGCGCTGTATAACGCCTTAGGACTCACCGAAGAGGAGATTCAAAGACCGCTTATCGGCATTGTCAGCTCCTATAACGAAATCGTCCCCGGACACATGAACCTTGACAAAATCGTCGAGGCTGTCAAGCTCGGCGTTGCCATGGCGGGCGGAACTCCTATAGTTTTTCCCGCAATAGCAGTGTGCGACGGTATCGCAATGGGACACACAGGAATGAAGTACAGCCTTGTTACCAGAGACCTTATAGCCGACTCCACCGAGGCAATGGCTATGGCTCACGGCTTTGACGGACTTGTCATGGTTCCTAACTGCGACAAAAACGTCCCGGGACTTCTCATGGCTGCCGCAAGACTTAATATACCCACCGTGTTTGTCAGCGGAGGCCCGATGCTTGCCGGACATATAGACGGCGGCAGAGCAAGCTTTTCCACCATATCCGAGGCGGTGGGAAGGTTTAATGCGGGAAAAATAACGCTTGACAAGCTCAAGGAATTTGAGTGCAAGACCTGCCCCACATGCGGCTCCTGCTCCGGAATGTACACCGCAAACTCCATGAACTGCCTTACAGAGGCTTTGGGCATGGGCTTAAAGGGCAACGGAACAATACCCGCCGTTTATTCCGAACGCATCAAGCTTGCCAAGCATGCGGGAATGGCTGTAATGGAGCTTGTGAGAAACAACGTCCGCCCGAGAGACATAATGACCCGTGATGCGTTTATGAACGCCTTGAGCGTCGATATGGCGCTCGGATGCTCCACAAACAGCATGCTTCACCTCCCTGCAATAGCTCATGAGTGCGAAATAGAGATAAACCTCGACATAGCAAACGACATAAGCTCCGTAACGCCTAACCTTTGTCACCTTGCGCCTGCCGGACAGACTTACGTAGAGGATCTAAATGAGGCCGGCGGAGTGTATGCGGTCATGAATGAGCTGAACAAAAAGGGACTCATACACAGAGACTGCCTCACCGTTTCCGGAAAGACGATAGGCGAATGCATAGATGCGTGCCCGAACTTAAACCCCGATGTCATAAGACCGGCAGATAACCCGTACAGCGAGACGGGCGGAATAGCGGTGCTGAGGGGCAACCTTGCGCCGGAGGGATGCGTTGTAAAGCGCTCGGCTGTTTTGCCGCAGATGCTTGTTCACGAAGGTCCGGCAAGGGTGTTTGAATGCGAGGAGGATGCGCAGGCTGCAATAAACGAAGGCAAGATAAACCCCGCAGACGTGGTTGTCATACGCTACGAAGGCCCTAAAGGCGGACCCGGAATGAGAGAAATGCTCAACCCCACGTCATCTATCATGGGAATGGGTCTTGGAAACAGCGTGGCGCTCATAACAGACGGACGCTTCAGCGGAGCCACAAGGGGAGCATGCGTCGGACATATAACGCCTGAGGCTGCCTCCGGAGGCCCCATAGGAGTTATAAAAGAGGGCGACAGGATACTTATTGATATCCCCGCCAACAAAATAGAGCTTAAAATAAGCGACGAGGAGCTAAAGAGCCGCCTTGCCGAATTCAAGCCAAAGACAAAGCCTCTTACAGGATATCTGAAGAGGTATGCTAAGCTTGTTTCCGGAGGAGCATACGGCGCAATACTTGATTGATATGACAAAATGGGACTTGCTTAAATTTAAAACCGAGCTTTCTTCGCTTTGCATATTCAGAAGGATACTTTCCGACAGCGTGCTCAAGGCGCTGAAAAGATATTTTGCGACCTACGAGTCGGGAGATACATTCTCAAGCGTTTCGGCGTACTCGGAGTTTGTTTGCAGACTTTATGAGGCAAACGGCGGAAACCTCACAAAGCACGTAGAGGAGCTGTGCTATGACAGCGAAAACGTGTATGTTAAGCTTATCGGAGAGGGCAAAATTCCAAACGAATATATGAGGACATGCGTTAAGCAGGAGCTTTTGATACTCAGCAGACTTTCGTCCTTAAAAAAATCAGACCTTATCGAGCCGATCAGGTGGGACGGATTCTTGCCGTCGTTTTACTCCGAGGAGATAAACCTGCTCGAGCGGTATGACCACAGAGTGCACAATATCGGCAAATACGGCTACGGCAAATATGCGCATAACCCGATGTTTTGCATAGATGAGTCCGGCGCTATTGTAGCAGTTAAAAATCCCGACCCGATAAGCCTTGACGAGCTTGTCGATTACGAAATTCAAAGAAACCGCATAATAGACAACACAAAAGCCCTGCTTGACGGAAAGCCCGCGGCAAATATTTTGCTGACCGGAGACGCCGGCACGGGTAAATCCTCGACGGTAAAGGCGGTTGTCAATGCTTTCTACAACGACGGACTCAGGATAATTGAGGTGCGAAAAGATCAGCTCGCCTCGATACCCAAGGTGCTTGACGAGCTGTCGCAAAACCCGCTCAAGTTTATACTCTTTATAGACGACCTGTCGTTTTTGAGCGATGACGACAACTTCAACGGGCTTAAAGCCGTGCTTGAAGGTTCGGTGTCCGCAAGGTCAAAAAACGTGGTTGTGTATGCCACCAGCAACCGCAGGCATATTATAAGGGAAAAGTTTTCCGATAGAGATTCTGACGACGAGGTTCACCGCAACGACGCAATGCAGGAGATGATCTCCCTTTCGGACAGATTCGGTCTTCATATATCCTTCAACAAGCCGGATAAGAAAACGTATCTTGATATCGTTTTAAACCTTGCGCAAAAGAGCGGGGTGGGCATGCCGCAGGATGAGCTGTGCGCCCAGGCGGAGAGGTTTGCGTTAGAGCGCGGAGGGCGCTCCGCACGCCTTGCAAGGCAGTTTATAGACAGTATCCTTGCAAAAGAATAAAGCATATGTATAAATCCTGTCGCGGAGTTATTTAAAATGCTTCGCGATAGGATTTTTTTTGCTTGATTAGTGGAATGAGCTTTGGTATAATTAAAGCGACAATATTTGCACACACGTGTAAAGCGGCAGTTGCCGCGCATCAAAACAATGGGCAGGTGTAAGATTTGAATGTCAATAATTCTTCCGGCAACTCTGTCGGAAAGCTTGCAAGAGCCGCAGTTATAATTATCTGCGGTTTCCTGATAGGTATATGCATAGGTCTTATAATAAGGGACGGAAACGCCGACGATGACATTGATGATGCGCAGGATGCGTATGCCGAGACGGATGTGGCGGAGCAAACATCCGTGCCAATTGTCACCGAGCCGGTGAGCGAAGAGCCTGAAACAACTGAGGCGCCTCCGGTGACTACGGCACCGGTTGAGACCACACCCGCAGCAACAACTGAAGAAGAGCAGGAACCCACCCCCGAGCCGTCGGGAACGGTGCGCATCTGCCTTGGCGGAGACACTTCGATAGATACGGAGTTTGCTGATGCTGCGTCGTGGTGGGGCGTCGATTACGCTTGGAAAGAGGTCTCGGAGATATTTAATTCTGCCGATATATCGATAGTAAACCTTGAGTCGTGCGTCAGCAACAGGGGAGAGTCTGAAAAGCCGGAGGGACTTGGCTTCAGAACGCCTCCCGAAATGCTTGAGGGGTTTGTAAATGCGGGAATAGACCTTGTCAACCTTGCAAACAACCACACAAGGGACTTCGGATATGACGCGCTTTTGGACACTTTTACCCACCTCACTGAATACGGCATAGGCTATTTCGGAGCGGGTCACGATATAGACGAGGCTCAGGGACTTGTGGTCAAAGAGATAAACGGAGTGAAGGTCGGCTTTGTCGGCTGTAACTATGTGTGGGTGTCCTCTGACTGCGCTGCTGCGGAAAACCACGCCGGCATAAACATGGTCTACAGCATTGACGACGAGAGAACTCAGGCGTTTTTGGATAAGGTGAAGAGCTATGACAGCCAGTGCGATGTGCTTGTGGCGTTTATGCATTGCGGAGTTGAAGAGGTGTTTTACGTAAACTCCTATCAGGAGGATCTGTCGCGCGCACTCATAGACAGCGGCGCAGACATAGTTGTCGGAGCGCATCCTCATACTTTGCAGCCGATCGAGTTTTACAACGGAAAGCCCATATTTTATAGCATAGGCAACCTGATATTTTGGCATGTCGATGACGATATCGACGGCTTGACATGCATATTTGATATCACTATCGACAAGGACGGCTTTAAGTCCCTTAAATTATATCCCCTTTTCATAAAGAATTATAAAGTTTATCTTCTCGATAAGGAGGAGGACGAGCAGCGCTATTACCAGATAATAGACCTCGTAAATGAGCTGTGCAATCCAAACGGCATCGCATTTGACGACGACGGAAATATGATAGAGTATGTTCCGCAGGAGGAACCGGAGGACGAGGTCGTGGTGACGGAACCCCCTGAAAGCGAGGCGGCGTGAGCTTGCAGGATTTGATGGACGACAAATTATAAAGGAAAATATAAGAAAGGCAAGGAATTTGTATGCAGCATCAGTATGTAATGATCATTGATTTTGGCGGTCAGTATAATCAACTGATTGCCCGAAGGGTGAGAGAGTGCGGCGTGTACTGCGAGGTTACGCCGTACGGCAAGGTGACGCCGGAGCTGATAAAGGAAAAGAATCCGGTGGGCATCATATTCACCGGAGGTCCGAGCAGCGTTTATGACGAATCTTCGCCGCACATTGACAGGCAGATGTTCGAGCTTGGCATACCTGTTTTAGGAATATGCTACGGCGCTCAGCTTATGGCGTATACACTTGGCGGAAAGGCTGCCACCGCACCCACGAGCGAGTACGGAAAGACACAGACGGAGTTTGATAACAGCTCTGCCATGTTTAAAGGTTTGCCTCAAAAGGCCGTAACGTGGATGAGTCATACCGATTACATCAGCGAGCTTCCCGAGGGCTTCAGAGTCACCGCACATACTGATGTGTGCCCCGTAGCCGCAATGGAAAACGCCGATAGAAAGCTTTACGCGGTTCAGTTCCATCCCGAGGTAAACCATACCGAGAACGGCAGCGCAATGCTAAAAAATTTCTTGTTTGATGTTTGCGGATGCGTCGGCGACTGGACTATGGAAAACTATGCTCAGACGTCGATAAACCGCATAAGAGAAAAGGTCGGAGACGGAAAAGTTTTGCTCGCACTTTCGGGCGGAGTTGATTCTTCCGTTTGCGCGGCGCTCTTGTCAAAGGCGATAGGCAGCCAGCTGACATGCATATTCGTCGATCATGGATTTATGCGCAAAAATGAGGGCGATGAGGTCGAGCAGGCGTTTAAGGATTGGGATATAAACTTTATCAGAGTGGACGCAAAGGATTTGTTCATGTCAAAGCTTGCGGGAGTGTCAAACCCCGAATCAAAGAGAAAGATAATAGGCGAAGAGTTTATCAGGGTGTTTGAAGCCGAGGCAAAGAAGATAGGACATGTTGACTTTTTGGCTCAGGGAACGATTTACCCCGATATAATAGAGTCGGGAGCAGGGGATGCCGCAGTTATAAAGAGCCATCATAACGTCGGCGGACTGCCTGATTATGTGGACTTCAGAGAGATTATAGAGCCGCTGAGACTTCTTTTTAAGGATGAGGTCAGAGCGCTCGGAACTACACTTGGATTGTCCGAAAAGCTCGTGTGGCGTCAGCCGTTCCCGGGACCGGG
>DDJI01000026.1:6046-6193 GCA_002338885.1 Ruminococcus sp. UBA1828
CAGCCGTTCCCGGGACCGGGACTTGCAATAAGAATAATAGGCGAGATAACGGACGAGAGACTTGAGATATTAAAGGATGCCGATTGGGTGTTCAGAGACGAGCTTGCGAAGAGCGGACTTGATAGACAAATAAGCCAGTACTTCGCT
>DDJI01000006.1 GCA_002338885.1 Ruminococcus sp. UBA1828
GCAGACGTTCAAAGGCTTCTCTGACGACGACCTTGACAATCTGCACCGGTACTTAAAGCAGATTTCCGAAAATCTTCAAGGTGTTTGTGAAGAATCAAAAAGCAAATAAACCATTTAGAAAGGATTGATAGCTAAAAATATGCATTGGTTTAAGTATATCAAACCCTATCTTTTTTACTTTATCATAACTCCGCTTTGCATGCTCATGGAGGTTGCGGGCGAGGTTATAATGCCGAGGCTTTTAGGAATGGTTATAGACAGCCAGAAGAACGGCACATTGACTGTAAGCGAAAGCCTTTTAGTGATGCTTGCTATCATTTTATGTGCGCTTGCCATGATGGCGGGCGGAATAGGCGGCTCATATTTCGGAGCAAAAGCTTCGGTAAACTTTGCAACCGATTTGCGCCAGGACATATTTGAAAAGGTTCAGACCTATTCGTTTGCAAACATCGACAAGTTTTCGACCGGTTCACTGGTCACGAGAATGACAAACGACGTCACCCAGATGCAAAACTTTGTAAACATGCTCCTGAGAATGGCCTTCAGGGCGCCCGGAATGCTGATTGCGGCGCTGTTCATGGCGATTTCGCTTCAGCCTTCGCTCACCGTCACGTTTGCGGTTGCTATACCGCTTCTTTTGATTGCGGTAGGAGCCATCATTCTCACCGGCTTCTCAAGGTTTGAAGTGGTTCAGAAAAAACTCGACCGACTCAATTCAATAGTACAGGAGAACGTGACAAACGTCAGGGTTGTAAAGAGCTTTGTGCGTGAGGATCACGAGGTAAAGAAATTTGCCGGCGCGAACAAAGACCTCAAAAAAGCCGGAATGAGCGCAATGAACATCATGATCTTCCTCTCGCCTGTTACTACGCTTATCATGAACGTAACGGTTTTGTTCATCATATACTTCGGAAGCCAGATGGTTTACGACACTCAGATGGAAGTCGGCGCTCTTTCGACGTTTGTAACATACACGACTCAGATACTCTTCTCACTGATGATGGTTTCCATGCTCTTTATGATGTCCTCAAGGGCGCTTGCATCCGCAAAGCGTATAAAGGAAGTGCTCGAGGAGCAGCCCGACATATCCGACGAGAACGCAAAGTTCCCGCAGCTTGAGATACAAAAGGGCGACATTGAGTTTAAGAACGTCACATTCAGGTACTACAAAAACTCTTCGGAGTGCGTGTTAGACAACATAAATCTGAAAATACCGGCGAAATCAATTGTGGGAATCATCGGCTCTACCGGCTGCGGAAAGACAACACTTGTTTCCATGATACCAAGGCTTTACGATCCGGACAGCGGCGAGGTTCTCATCGACGGCATAAACGTAAAGGACTATTCGCTTTACAACCTGCGTGAGGGAATAGGCATGGTTTTGCAGAACAACACGCTGTTCTCCGGAACGATAGAGGAAAACCTGCGTTGGGGAAATGAAAACGCCACCGAAGAGCAGATAGTAGAAGCTGCAAAGAGCGCACAGGCGGATAAGTTTGTGTCGTCGTTCAAGGACGGATACAAGACCGAGATTGACCAGGGCGGTACGAACGTATCGGGCGGACAGAAGCAGCGCTTGTGCATTGCAAGAACTCTTCTTAAAAACCCCAAGGTTATCATCTTAGACGACTCCACAAGCGCCGTTGACACTGCAACCGAGGCTCAGATAAGAAATGCATTCCGAAACGAGCTTGCCGGCTCGACGAAGATAATCATAGCCCAAAGAATTTCCTCCGTAAAGGATGCGGACATGATTATAGTTATGAACGAAGGCAAGATCACAGGTATAGGAACTCACGACGAGCTTATGCAGTCGAACGAGGCGTACCAGGAAATCTACTACTCTCAGCATGACGCCGAGAAGAAAGGAGCTTGAGACTGTATGGCAAGAGATTTAGCATCACTTCAAAAGCAGTATAACAGCTCTGCAACCGAGCGGCGAGGCGGACCCGGCGGAGGTCCCGGACCCGGAGGCCCGGGCGGGAGAGGTGCAAGAGGCTCTGTAAGCGCAAAGTCTCTCAAAAACTCCAAACACACGATAAGGCGAATAATAGGATATCTCACGTGTCACAAGCTGAGGCTTTTAGTTGTACTTCTTTGCATGCTTTTAAACGCGGTATCATCGCTTTGCGCTTCGTACATGCTTGCTCCTATAATCAACAAGCTGACGCTTGCCGTGACCGGAAAGGAGCAGCCGCTGAGCGGAATTGAAAAGCTTGCGGACAACATAATAACAAGCTTTACCGGAACGATAAACGTAGCCATAAGAAGTGAAATGCTCAGCTACATCTTTACGGTTATACTCATATTTGCCGCGGTTTATGGGGTAGGAGTGCTCACATCATATCTTCAATCAAAGTTCATGTTGGTAATATCTCAGGGAACTATAGAGTCAATAAGAAACGACCTGTTTACAAAGCTTCAAAAGCTCCCTGTCCGCTACTTTGACTCTAACCCCACCGGTGAAATAATGTCAAGGTTCACAAATGATATCGACAACATAGACATGATGATAAACAACTCCCTGACATCTATTATATCGGGAATTGTAACGCTCATAGGAACGTTTGTGTTCATGATAACAACCAACTGGCTGCTCACGCTGATAACGGTAGTTTTCATACCGATATTTACATTCGGCGGCGGCGCGATAGCAAAGCTGTCCTCTAAATACTACAGCGGACAGCAGGCTGCTTTGGGCGCGATAAACGGCTACACCGAAGAGACCGTGACAGGACAAAAGGTTGTAAAGGTGTTTAACCACGAGAACACATGCGTGCAGGAATTCAAGCTTTTAAACCAGGACATGCGCAAAAAGCAGTTTAAAGCGCAGTTTTGGGGCTCTGTCATGGGTCCGATAATGGGCAACACATCTCAGATTTCATACGGCGTAACGATAGGCATAGGCGGAATACTCATGGTGTTCGGCAAGCTTTCAACCGGTGCGCTGACCGTATTTGCAAACTATTCAAAGCAGTTCTCAATGCCTATAAACAACATCTCCCAGCAGATGGCAACCATATTTGCAGCGCTTGCCGGAGCTGAAAGAGTGTTTGAGGTTATGGACACCGCTCCGGAAGCTGCGGATGCTCCCGACGCCGTTACAACGCCTATAAAGGGCTACGTCGTCATGAAGGATGTCACATTCGGATACCGCCCCGACAAGATAGTTTTAAAGCACATCAGCCTTTACGCAAAGCCGGGACAGAAGATAGCGTTTGTCGGCTCTACCGGTGCAGGAAAGACTACCGTCACGAACCTTTTAAACAGGTTCTACGACATTTCGGAAGGCGAAATACTTATAGACGGCATAGACGTCAAGAAATACAAGCGCGAATACCTGCGTGAAAACATCGCAATGGTATTGCAGGACACTCACCTGTTCACCGGAACAGTGCGTGAAAACATACGCTACGGCAGGCTTGACGCCACCGACGACGAGGTTGTCGAGGCCGCAAAGACAGCAAGCGCTCACTCGTTTATCATGAGGCTTGAGCACGGATACGACACCATCCTCGAGGGCGACGGAGCGAATTTGTCTCAAGGACAAAGGCAGCTGCTCAACATAGCAAGGGCGGCCCTTTCAAAAGCGCCGATACTTGTCATGGATGAGGCCACATCGTCGGTAGACACAAGAACAGAGCGGCACATAGAGCACGGCATGACGAGGCTTATGAAGGATCGCACGACGTTTGTAATCGCTCACAGGCTGTCAACCGTAAGAAATGCAAATGCGATCATGGTTCTTGAAAACGGTGAAATCATCGAGCGAGGAGACCATGACGATCTGCTCAAGCAAAACGGAAGGTATTACGAGCTTTACACGGGCAAAAAAGAGCTTGACTGATACTAAAGCGGCTAAAACAAAAAACAAAACAATGTTTTTTCGGCAGATTTATTCTGCCGTTTTTTATGCAAAAATACTCAGCAGCGCGATGCGATCATGGCTTTGAAGATGAAAAAAATTTATTAAAACATGCCGCGCAATATGGCAAGTAAAATAATGCTTGAAAAAGCCCGCGGTTATTTTGCGGCTATCTGTAAAAAATACTTTTTGAAAACGAGAAGAAAGGAACTTGTTATCAAAATGAAAAGTCTAATCAAAAGCTTTTCCGCAGTGCTTTTAGCGGCGCTTACTGCGATAATGGGCATAGTCGGGTACTACGATGCGACGCTGCCCGAATATTATTATGTTTCGGGAAGCGGTGTTTCATCGCTGACCTGTTTTTTTGACGTGACACTGACGGCTAAAGAGGACGCGCTTTCGGCAAGCACGGACAACTGCGTTGAGGCGGACGCAGAGCTGAAGCTGTTCGGAATCATACCGATTAAGGATGCAAAAGTTACAAAATCAGACCCGCCGATGCTGATACCGGGCGGCACGCCCATAGGCATAAAGCTGCTCACTGACGGCGTAATGGTTGTAAAGGTTCAGGACGTTGAAAAGGGCGTGTGTCCGGCTGTTGACGCCGGAATATGCGCGGGCGACAACATTATAGAGGCGGACGGCGTGAAGATAAGCTCCTCATCACAGCTGTCGGAAATAATCTCCGCATCAAAAGGAAACACGGTGCAGATCACCCTCACCAGGGACGGGCAGACCATACAAACTGCAATCAACCCCGTATTTTCCGAGAACGACGGCACATACAAGGGCGGCATGTGGATACGCGACAGCTCGGCGGGAGTGGGCACGCTTACGTTTATAGACCCGTATACCGGCATATACGGTGCGCTCGGTCATCCGATATCAGACTGTGACACCTACAAAATGCTGCCACTGGGTTCCGGCGAAATTGCCGATGTGACCATCACCGGATATGAAAGCGGCACGCGCGGATGCCCCGGAGAGCTGTACGGAAAGTTTGTATCGGGGCTTGCCTCGGGAAGCATAATTAAAAATTGCGACCAAGGCGTATTCGGAAAGATGACATACGCCTCAAAGAAGGATGCTATACCGATAGCATTCAAATCGGAGGTAAAGACAGGCGCTGCAAAGATGCTTGCCACCATAGAGGGAAACAGTCCGAAGGAGTACGATGTCGAGATTGAAAAGCTGAGTCTCAGTCCGGCGGCAAAGACTAAAAACATCGTAATTCGCGTGACGGACGAGGAGCTGCTCGAACAGACGGGCGGCATAGTTCAAGGCATGTCCGGCAGCCCGATAATTCAGGACGGAAAGCTTGTGGGAGCAGTGACGCACGTGTTTGTCAGCGACCCGACAAGGGGCTACGGCATACTGATAGAGGACATGCTCGAAGAGGCAAACGAGCTGATTGAAAGCTCAGCCGGCCAAGCGGCGTAATAAAGAACAGCACTAAAAAAATCACCGACCACAAAAACCCGACTGTCAAGGCGGGGCTGACGCCGCCTCAAAACGAAAAAGACAGTGTAAAAGCAAAATCCCCTCCGCCGTGCATGCGCAAGCGGAGGGGTTATTATTTGCGGATTATGATTTGACGCGATACCGGGCAAAGAGCAAAAGCCCGATGACGGCAGCTGCAATCAGCACAGCCCAGTATGCTGTCAGGTGCGCGGAGCCGCCCATATTCCAAAGTATTTCCGCGGACGAAACCGCTGTTATCGGTGAAACGTACTTTGCTGCGGGCACACCCGACAGCGTCAAAAAAGCCGGAAGCCCGAAAATGCCCACGCATGCGGCGCAGGACGAAAGCATCCCGTTAAACAGCCCTCCGACGCACATGACGACAAGAGAAACAGCGGCAAGCATCACAAGCCTTGCAAGGTACAAAATTGCGAGGTATCCGCCGATGGAAATTGCAAAAGGAAATTCGGACAAGGCGGATATGTTTTGCACCGGCGCGGCAAAACCTTCAGCGCCGTGCAGAGAAAGAAACGTCAAAAACTCCCTTATGTACACCGCCGCCCAAATCAGAGCGCCCATCAGTACAGCTACGCCGGCCTTGGCGGCAAAAGTGCTTGCTCTTCCCCTGCGTGTACTTCTTACAACCGCAGCAGTTCCTGCCAGACGTTCATAAGAAACTATACCCGCACAGCATATAGCCGCAAAAATAACGGCTGCGGCGGCGTTTGTGCGTTGAGCGTCTACGCTGCTCTCGCCATAAAACGCAGAATACATCTGCTCGTCTACAAGCCACGGTTCGTATCCGCCGTCCTCGGCTCTTTTTACGATGTCGTCCGACTTGATTTTGAGCATATCCAAGGCTCCGGAAAGCTCGCTGTAATTAGTCTGCCCCTTTGCATCAGCGCGCGCCTTCTCTATATATTCATCCAAGGAGTTCCCGTCCGGCGATAAATACACCTGTCCTGCGGCATCGTCTAAATAATTTTGATACCATATATCCATGTCGCCCGTCGGCATGTAGTATGTGAGCGACCCGCAAATGACAACCGCCGCAACTATCAGCAGCGCGCCGTACTCGAGCACAAATGCTTTGTATGCTTCCCAGCCGAATATTGTGAGCCTTCTGCGAACAGCGTCAAGTGCGCGGTTGAGCACGTCCGAAATGCTCAAAAGCAAATTCTTATTTCCGCTCGGGTACTTTTTGCACTGTATTAAAATATCCGCCGCAGAAAGTGCAACCGTCAAAGTGACAAGCCCAACGACGGCAAGCTGACCTATGCCGACCGCTGCTCCGAAGATGTTTATATTGAGATAATACGTATACAGCTCAAGAGAATGTACATAGGAAAAGATGTTTAAGTACTTTAAAATATTGAATGCGCTTTGGACGGGGATCAGTGTGTAAAGAAGATATTCTATTGCAAACACTGCCACGGCAATTCCCAAAGCAAACTGTGCGCCGGTTATAACGCCTGCGATGCACCACACCGCAAGTCCTATCAATGCTCCGCAAATCACGCGCTCGATCAGATGGACGCATATCCACTGCGAGATGCTGAGCCTAAGCGTGCATTTTGAGAACATCGCCATAGACTGAACAGGCCTGTCAAGTTCGCCGAATCCGCCGGAGAGCACAGCCGAAACAACAAGCGGCAAAGCGTACAGCAAAAGCGTCAGGAAAATCGATCCGACAAAGAGCGCGGATATTCTTGTAACGCCGAGTCCGAGTCTGCCGTTTGGGCAGCTTCTTATAATGCTGTGAAGGCCTTTTTTGCGTTCATCGACAAACGACAGGGCAATCACAGCCATGCAGATCAAGAAAGCGTAATCTGATATTTTAAAATCTGCCCAACACTCGACTGCGCAGCTGTTTCCGAGGCTTGGTTCGACACCGTCAAGCGCCGCGAAATCGGAGGCGGTTTTTTCAAGATTCTTTTTTGAAAATCCGCTGCTGTTGAATATGCCGACGTTTGAAAGAACACTCGCCTGCTCCTGAACGCTTTTCAGATAGTCCTCATACCCCGCTATGTTTTCTGCGTCATCATATAGCATTTTAAGCCTGTCGGTAAGGGCGTTTTTTGCCCTGTTGAAGTCGTTTACGCTTTTTGACTCATCGAGGTACAAAGACTCAAGGTAAGGGTACTTTTTGAGCGCAGACAAAAACTCTTCTTCGCTTGAGTAGCTGACTGCGATGCTTTTATTTATGTACGAGCTTATATCGTTTAGCTCATCCAAAGTCAAATCAATCTTTTCGGCTGCCGAGGCGGCGGGCAGCTTTTCGCACTCATCGACGACCTGAAGATAAAAGTCTACAGCCTCGGATGCGTTTTTGACGGCGTTTGGGGTTACGCCTCCGAGATAATTTATCACAAATGCGGCAAGGCATGCTGCGCATATCACCAATATAAGGGCTGCGCGGCGGGGTGCAAGAAAAATTCGCTTATACTCGTCCATATCTCAGTCCCCCAAGTAGTACAAATACACATCCTCAAGACTGGGATAGTAGGCAACCGGCTTGATATCGGGCGGCAGGGATTTTATAAGCTCCGCGGGCGAGCTGACGTTAAGCAGGCATCCACGTTTCATCAGCAAAACTTCATCGGCTATAGACTCTATGTCCGAGACAATATGCGTTGCAAGCAAAACTATCCTGTCCTTTGAAAGCTCCTCGATAAAATTTCTTATTCTGACCCTCTCCTTAGGGTCAAGTCCCGCTGTAGGCTCGTCAAGTATCAACACCTTGGGGTCATTTAGCAGAGCCTGAGCAAGCAGCACC
The DNA here is from genome assembly GCA_002338885.1 of Ruminococcus sp. UBA1828. Taxonomy (GTDB): domain Bacteria; phylum Bacillota; class Clostridia; order Oscillospirales; family Ruminococcaceae; genus Faeciplasma; species Faeciplasma gallinarum. Next base: position 8,103 of record DDJI01000006.1, read on the forward strand.
CTTTGCTTCATTCCGCCGGAAAACTGCCCCGTCTTTTTATGCTTTACGCCGCTGAGATTTGCAAGGTTCAGCACCCGCTCTACCTCTGCTTTCAGCCGTGCGCCCTTCAGCCCTTTGAGCCTTGCCATATAGCTGACAAAGCTTTCCGCAGTCATGTGTTCGTATATTCCCTGCTGCTGCGGCATGTATCCCAAAACGCCGCGAAATTCAGCGCCAAGCTCAAGTATATCCTTGCCGTCATACAGGATACTTCCGCCGTCCCTGCGGACGTTGTCGGTTATCAGGTTCATAAGAGTGGACTTTCCCGCGCCGTTCGCGCCGAGTATGCCGTATATACCCTCAGAAAATTCAAAGGCGAAACCGTCAAGCGCGGTAACGTTTCCGTATTTTTTGGTGAGGTTTGATATGCTAAGCTTCATCTCATCACTTCCGTTTATTTTTTAACGGCAAGTCAGTTTGCCGTGTCCACATCGTCTTTGTTTGACCACAAAACGCTGTACTCCCCGCTTCGTGCATCGACATCAAACAAAACTACATATGGCGTGGCATTAGACCACATTGACGCTACGATATATATTGTATCTCCCTGAATGCCTATGGGAAAATAAATAAGGTTTTCATCAATGTCAGGATGCGAAATGGTCGTATCGCTTATGACGCCGCCGTCAAAATCTATCGTGCGAACGCTGTAGCTGCTGCCGTTGCTGCGCCCGCATATCACATATCCGTCGGCAATGCCGCAGGGGTAATACGAATCCGCCTCCGTATCAAGCTTATAAAGCTCATTTAACGACGAATTTGCAAATTCATATTGATACACTCCGGCATTTGAAACAAGCATTATCATGTCGTCAAACACCACTGCGCGGAAGTTTCCGGACTGCTCGGCTATCGGGCAAGCTCCGCTGTACAAGACCTCCCCCTCGCCGCTTTGGATGTCATGGCGGTATATCTCAAGCGTGCTGTTATCCTTTCCAAAAGCGAACATGTACACGCTGTCGCCGTGCGGATTTATTGATATCTGTGACATATCGTCGTTTCGGTATATTACCGCGGCGCCGTCGGAACCGGTTAATTTGGTTTGAGTTACGGCTGCAAAGGTAGTTTGCTCGCCCTGAGAGATGTCTCCTACGGTCAATGCGTAAAACACATTTCCCCTGTGAAAAGCCGTTTCGGGGTTCATGCCTCCCGCTCCGAACAGCTCTTCGCCGGCAACTCCGTTTTCTACGCTCCTGACGGTCATTCTGCCCGTGCCGTCAGGGTTTTCGCAAACGATATCGCATCCGGCGGAGGTTTGCTGCACCCAATACAGCTTTCCGTCNNAAGCCGCTTCCGTTATAGTACGCATTGCAGTCGGATGTGTCATGCGAGCATTCCGGTTTAGCGCAAAGCGGAGCAGTGATTCCTGAGGCTATGTCATAAAACATGAGTTTATAGTCAGAGACAAAATAGATCACATCCTCGCTTGCGCAGCTTTGGTTATACCAACGTTGATTGAACATCTGGTTATAGTCTTTTGTCTTGCCGCTGTCCCCCGCTCCGCATGACGTAAATAAAGCTGCTGCACACAAGAGCAAAGCGGCTGTTTTTGCTGTTCCTTTTTTCATACTGTCAGCCCCTATCTGTCATCATATATGACACTCACGCCCTCGCCGGACAGTGAAACAGAATATATGACCGTATATTTTACCGGAAGGTCTGAAACCGCAGTCTCGCCGCCGTCAGATTCAACCTTTTCAGCGACGATATACAGGTTTTCACCATCGCAGCCGCAGGAGGTTATGCCGATATTTAAGCCCGACTGTCCTTCAAAAGCCACCTGTTCAAGGGCTCCCAATTCATAAACAGACACGCTTTCATCTGCAAGGTTTTTAACCGCAACGCTGTAGTTATATTCGTCGTCATAATACAATACCGCATAATAATCATCTGTTACTGCGGCGGTATGCCTGTAAAGTCCGTCTCCTTCGACGACTGTTCCCAAACAGCATACGTCCTCAACTGTGCCGTCAATCAGGCTTATTTGACGGAGCTGTCCGAAATCCCGCACAGCCATGGCCTTAAATCCTTCGCCCGGCTGATACTCGCCGCCGATAAACCCGTCGTTATAATACGCCTTATCGGATGAAACGACATGGATATTTATGTCCTCAGCGTCGATAATCAAACTGCTCTCAGACGTTTTGGGGTCGAGCATGTACACGCTTTTCAGGGTTTTTGAGTCTTCAGAGCGGGACACAACCGCATAAAAATGCCCGTCAAAATAGCTCAGCTCTTCAAGGTATCCGCCCTCGGGCTTTTCTATGCAGTGCACTGTCTCTCCGCCGTTTAAGTCTATTGACGCGAGCAGACAATCATCGCAAAACGACGGATTGGCGACGTATGCCTTGCCGTCACAGAAAACAACATCAGTCGTGCTCGAGTTTGACGTTCCGAGCGACGCAACTAACCTGTGCTGCGAACCGCCGACGTCCTCGCAGACAATCGACGTCTCATAGCTGCCGTTTCCACCTGACGTCTCAGCCCAATAGAGCACGCCGTCCCAAACGGCAAGCGAATAAGGCATATTTTCTACAGCAGCCTGGCACGCATTGCTCTCATGGTCACAGTCGGGGTCACAGCAGAGCTTTTGCGCCTGAGCGGTTTTTCTATCGACCTTGCAGATAAAGTACCGATTTTCTCCGCCTTCGCCGGAGCTTCTCACGCTTACATAGTAATTCTCGCCGTCGGATGTCATGCAGCTCGTCCCGCTTATGTAGCCGTTTTGCGGCGTGGGTTCATAGCCCACAAGTCTGTTTTCGCTTTCGTCGTTGACGACCTCTGAAAACTCACCGCCGTTACCTGACGTCTGCACTTCTTCGGTGACGGCAGGGCTGTTTGACTCATCGCCGGAGCAGGAGCAAAGCAACTGGACGCCTAACATGACAAAAAATATTATGGCATATCTAACATATTTAAAAACCATATTAACACCTAATTAATTAGTAACACTTAGTAACAGTGCAAATTCGAAGTTCAGAGTAATTATCCATACAGTGATGTAACCATTGAGCCGTATACATAATACATTGCCTGAGATGAAACTATGTTCTTTTCAGTCGTTACAGATGCTGAGGCACTTGTTGTTCCGGTGCCAGCATTTGTTATGCGAGTTAATCCAACTGAACTTTCATAATACAAAAGATCAATTGAACAGTAGGGCGGTGTATTTTCACAAGAGCTTGGAGTTAAACTCATACCAGCAGACAGACTTCTGCTGCTCGTTGTAATGCTACATGTAACATCGTAGCACCAATACTCAACCGTTTCAGTAATTGTTCCTCTGGCATATGCCGAACAAGTCATGCACATAACAATTACCACCGCCAAAACAACTGACAATAGCTTCTTCATCTTTTTTTCCTCCTTGATATTTTAATATTAACATTCAACATTATTTTTTGTTAAATGTCTATAATTAAAATATCATATTAAGGGTGCCGTGTCAATAGCTATTTTGATCAAGCAAA
>DDJI01000092.1 GCA_002338885.1 Ruminococcus sp. UBA1828
TTTTCTTATCGGGATGTGCCTTGAATCGACTGCTTTTTATTTTTGATGTTTTATTCCACAGCGAAAAGCATTTTTCCGTACGTCGGGTATGGCCAATACTTTTCTCCGACAAGCGACTCTATTTCGTCCGCAACGCCGCGAAGTTTGTCCATAGCCGGAATGATCGTGTCCTTATAGTAGTCGGCAAGCTTCTGATCCTCTTTTTGCGGAGCCGCATCTACAAGCTCCTCAAGAGAAAGCATCTTCTTATACATATTTGTGGACATCGACGTGAGCATTTTTATCATGTCAATCTCGAATCCGCACTCAACCTCTGCGATGCTTCTTGCGCAGGACACCGCCTCCGCCATCTTTCTGACGTAGGTTGACACCGCGGGGAGTATGTCCTTTTTCGCCATTTCTATCATTGTGAGAGCTTCTATTCTTATTATCTTGCAGTAGTTTTCGATGCCGATAATATATCTTGCTTCAAGCTCCGTTCTCGAGAACACGCCCTGTCTTTCAAACAGCTCCACGTTCTTTTCATCGCAATAATGAATGAGCGCATCGGGAGTTGTGGGGAGGTTATGAAGTCCGCGGCGTTCAGCCTCTTCAACCCATTCCTTGCTGTAGCCGTCGCCGTTGAAGATTATGCACTCGTTTTCCACTATCGTTCTTCTGATGAGGTCGTGAAGTGCGCTGTCAAGGTCGCGCGCATCCTTCAGCTCGTCATAGAACCTGTCAAGCTCATCCGCCACGATGGTATTAAGCACTGTTGTGGGGAAGGCTATCGACTGGCTTGAGCCGGGGCTGCGGAACTCGAACTTATTTCCCGTGAATGCAAACGGGCTTGTGCGGTTTCTGTCCGTGGTATCTCTTATAAAGCGGGGCAGAACGTCTACGCCTGTCTGCATATCGGTGCGCTTTGTTCCGAAGTATCTTCTTCCCTCTGCAATGGCGTGAAGAATTTCTGTCAGCTCGTCGCCTAAGAACATGGATATAATCGCCGGAGGCGCCTCGTTTGCGCCGAGTCTATGGTCATTTCCCGCCGACGCCACCGATATTCTCAAAAGATCCTGATACTCGTTTACGCCCTTTATCACCGCCGCAAGGAACAGAAGGAACTGCACGTTCTCTGCGGGAGTGCTTCCCGGCTCAAACAGGTTTGCGCCCTCTGAGGTGCTCAAAGACCAGTTGTCATGCTTTCCGGAGCCGTTTATGCCCTCGAAAGGCTTTTCGTGGAGCAGGCACTTGAAACCGTGTCTGTGCGCAACCTTTCTGAGCAGCTCCATAGTGAGCTGGTTATGGTCGGCAGCTATATTTGCGGTTGTAAATATAGGGGCAAGCTCATGCTGAGAAGGTGCAACCTCGTTATGCTCTGTCTTTGACATGACGCCGACGCGCCAAAGCTCGACATCAAGATCCCTCATGAAGTCCTGTATTCTTGTCCTGAGCATGCCGTAGTAGTGATCCTCAAGCTCCTGACCCTTAGGAGGCTTTGCGCCGAAGAGGGTTCTTCCGGTATAGATGAGGTCTTTTCTTCTTGCGTACATCTCTCTGTCTATGAGAAAATACTCCTGCTCGGGGCCGCAGGTGGCTATTACGCGCTTAGTGTCGTTACCCAAAAGCTTTAATATTCTCACCGACGAGCGGCTTACCGCTTCCATGGATCTTAGGAGCGGGGTCTTTGTGTCAAGCGCTTCTCCGCTGTATGAGCAAAACGCCGTGGGTATGTACAAAGTCTCGTTCTTTATGAACGCATAGGACGTGGGGTCCCACGCGGTGTATCCCCTTGCCTCGAATGTCGCCCTCAAGCCTCCGGACGGGAAACTCGACGCATCGGACTCGCCCTTTATAAGCTCCTTGCCGTGAAACTCAAGTATCGGCAGTCCTCCTTTTGCGCCCGCCAAAAAGCTGTCATGCTTTTCCGCCGTAACGCCGGTAAGAGGCTGGAACCAATGCGTAAAGTGCGTAGCGCCGTGCTCTATTGCCCAGTCCTTCATCGCGCTTGCTATTTGGTTTGCTATGTTCAGATCAAGAGGCTTGCCTGCATCTATTGTTTTGTGCAGCTCCTCATAGACATCCGGTGCGAGCATCTTTTTCATTATATAATCGTTAAATACCTCGCAGCCGAAAAATTCAGTAATATTATTAGGCATAATTCCTCCGGAACATTGATATTGTCATCATGTATTATATAACGCTTTTGGCGTTTTGTCACCATAGAACGTGAAAAATCGCCGCAGTGCTGAATTTTGCGTCCTTATATAGACAACTATTTTGCGTATTCAACAAGCTTTGAAGAATCCAGCTTGTCAAACTGCGATATAAATTCCGAAAGCTCGCCTGCTATGACCTTGACTCCGCCGACCGAATCGGACTCTATGTTAAGAGGCATCAGCGGCTCGTGCAAAGACATTCTCAAAAGGAACCATCCGTTGCCGTGGCTGTCGTCCAAATTTACTCGTATGCCCTCGTAATTGCTCGGCGCCAGGCCCCAGCCCTGTTTTGTCTTTGCATACTCCGTAAGGTGGGAAATTATCTCGTTTCCGTAGGGCTTAAAGTCCTCAAGCTCGAGGTTCATCCTAAACTCCATGCTCTCCTTTGGCTCTTCAAGCGTCTGTATGAGAGAATGAAGGGTATAGCCCATTTTATTTGCCCTTGAAAGCTCGATTATGAGCTTTGTAACTATGTATGCGCCGTCGTCGAGGAAATAGTTTTCCTTAAAAGCTCCGTGTCCGGAGGTTTCTATGGCAAGCTGGCTGTCTATGCCCTCTTTATTAAGCCTTATGGCCTCATTTATGACGTTGCGGTAGCCGCGCTTGAATCTGTGATGCACGCCGCCCTTTTCCGCTATAAACTTTGCAAGTCCGGATGAAGTTACGGAATCGGTGACTATGGTTGTTCCGGGGTGGTCTCTTAAAAGCATCGCGGAAAGCATGGCGATAAGCCTGTTTCTGTTAAGCTCGCTGCCGTCGCTCAAAACCGCTCCCGCCCTGTCAACGTCGGTGTCGAAGATTATGCCGAGGTCGGCGTTCGAGCCAAGAACCGCTTCTGTTATGCTTGCCATTGCCTCTTCATTTTCGGGGTTGGGGATGTGATTCGGGAACCTTCCGTCGGGGTTTAAGTATCTTGAGCCGGTTATGTCTGCGCCAAGCGGCAGCAAAACATCCTCGGCATAGAATCCTCCCGCTCCGTTTCCTGCATCGACGACGATTTTAAGTCCCTCAAGCGGCTTGTCTGAGTTGCACGCCTGTCTTATCATATCGGCAAGTCTTTTTGCGTACACGCTCATAAACTCGCCCTTTTCAACGCCTGCGGGCGTTAATCCCGAATGCTTGTCGCTTTCCGCCAAGGCAATCATGTCCTTTATGTCTGACGCCTCGACACCGCCGTCGGGAGTGAAGAATTTATAGCCGTTGCGGTTATAGGGCAGGTGGCTTGCGGTCACCATGACGGCGCCGTCAAACATATAGCCATCCGTCTTTGTGGTCATAAACATTGCCGGAGTGCTTGTGAGGCCCATATCGGTGACGTTTATGCCCTCACGCGACATTTCGTCCGCAATCCATTCCAAAAGCGTTCCGCCGGACAGTCTTGAGTCTCGTCCCACCGCAACTCTTAAAGAGGTCTTGCCGCTTCTTTGAATCAGCCAAAGGGCAAATCCCCTTCCTATATCGCGGCACGCCTGCTCGGTGAGGTTTACCTCCTGTCCCGGCACGCCTTCAATGGCTATTCCTCTGATGTCGCTTTCGTTTCTGAGCTTGGAGTAATCTTTCATATGTTTCACCCTTTACTTTAAATATTGACAACCTAAAATCAGTCGCAAACCTTTACCTCGCCGTTTTCAAGGACGACGGTATATGGCTTATCCGACTCAAATTCTTTAATCTCGCCGGTGCCGCAGCCGTAACCTTTTGGCATGCTCAGCGATATTTTTCCGCCCCGGTTTGCTCTTAGCTTTGCGTATGTGAGCTTTCCGTCCTTCCAGCTTATATCTACCGTCACGTCTCCCCTTGCCTTGAGTCCCTTTACGCTGCCGGACTTCCATTCGGCAGGCATGGCAGGCAGCAGGACGATTACCGACTCCTGGCTCTGAAGAAGCATCTGAGCCATGCCCGCAGCGGCGCCGAAGTTTCCGTCTATCTGGAAAGGCGCATGGGTATCCCAGAGGTTGTCCAGTGTACCGTTTTTCAATAAGTTGCCGTATAGTTTATACGCATGGTTTCCGTCTTGCAGTCGTGCCCATTGGTTGAGCTTCCAACCCATGCTCCAACCGGTAGCGCCGTCTCCGCGATGTTCCAGTACCACTCTGGCTGCCTGTGCAAGTTCGGGGGTAGTCACGGGAGAGATGGTATGCCCCGGATGCAATCCGAACAGGTGGTTGACGTGGCGGTGTTCATCTTTCGGGTCGTCTAT
>DDJI01000114.1 GCA_002338885.1 Ruminococcus sp. UBA1828
AACGCAACCGAAAACATCAGCGGCGGCACTGCTGTCAATGAAACCGAGCAAATAAAGGAGAACGGCATTTCCGAAACGCATGAGGAGCCGACAGCTGAGCGTGAAGAGGCGACGGCTGCTTCTCAGAATGTGCTGCGTGAAGAGCCGGAAGCCAAGACTCGGAATGTGTCGCAGGAAGAGCCGTCGGAGATGCAGACTGACGAAAAGTACCTGTATAATAAAAAGCCTGTTGTGACGCAGATGGAAAAGTCATATATGACATGCATACAGGAGCAACTTCCGGAAGGTTATCATTTGCTGCTGCAATCTAACCTCGCTACGTTTATTGAGAAAAACGACTCTTCAAAATATCAAAACGAGCTGTTCAGAAATGTCGATTTTTTGGTGACTGACGCAGACTACATCCCGCAGTTTGTCATCGAAATAAACGACAGGTCGCATAATACTTATCAGAGAAGAGAACGAGACAAAAAGGTTCACATGATATGCGACGAAGCCGGAATTCCCATTATCACTCTGTGGACATTCTATGGCGTGAGCAGCAGCTACATAAAAAAGAGAATAAGCGAAACCATAGAAGCGCTCCCCGTAAAAAGGGTGCATCACTTCAGCGAAACCGAAAATATCGAACAAGCAGTGTCTGATTACAAGTCACAGACGGCGCAGTATCAGCGTTCATATACACCTGCAAGGCAGAAAAGCAGGCGAGGATGCTACATTGCAACATGCGTGTACGGCTCTTATGACTGCCCTCAGGTTTGGACGCTCAGAAGGTTTAGGGACGGCGTGCTTGATAAAAACATTTTCGGCCGGCTGTTTATAAAAGCGTATTATGCGGTTAGCCCCGCACTTGTGAGCGCCTTTGGCAACTGCACGGTATTTAAGCGCGCATGCAGGCGCATACTCGATAGGCTTGTCGATATTCTTCAAAGAAAAGGCATAGACTCTTCCCGCTATTTCGACAAGTGATAAAAGAAATTTAGTTAAGATGTATATAGACAAATGTAAGGAGGGCTGATATATGGCGTTGCCTGTTGTTGCAATAGTGGGCAGACCTAATGTCGGAAAATCAACGCTCTTTAATAAACTCATAGGAAAGCGCCTGTCAATAGTCGAGGACACCCCCGGCGTGACAAGGGACAGAATATATGCTAAGTGTGAATGGCTCAGCCGTGAATTTATGCTCGTCGATACAGGCGGAATAGAGCCGGCTTCAAATGACGCCATACTTGTCCAAATGCGCAGGCAGGCGGAAATCGCAATAGACAAGGCGGATGTCATAATTTTAGTCACCGATATACGCAGCGGAGTCACTGCAAACGATTACGAGGTGGCGTCAATGCTCCAAAAATCCGGAAAACCTGTTGTGCTTTGCGTAAACAAATGCGACAGACTTGGCGAGCCGGAACCGGAGTTTTACGAGTTTTATAACCTCGGACTCGGCGATCCTGTAGAAGTTTCATCCGTCCACGGGTACGGAACGGGCGACCTTCTGGACAGGGTTTTAGAAAATCTTCCCGACGACACCGCAGCAGATGATTCGGACTATGTCAGAGTTGCGGTTATAGGCAAGCCTAATGTGGGAAAATCGTCTTTGATAAACTGCCTTGCAGGCGAGGAAAGAGCGATAGTTTCCGACGTTGCCGGAACCACCAGAGATGCTACCGATACGGAGATAGTCAACGAGTGGGGCAAGTACATTTTTGTTGACACCGCCGGAATACGAAAAAAATCAAAGGTGTATGAAAACATAGAGCATTACAGCGTTTTAAGGTCGTATATGGCTGTCGATGAGGCGGATGTCGCGGTTATAATGATAGATGCGTCGGTGGGCTTTACCGAGCAGGACTCAAAAGTCGCCGGATATGCCCATGAGCAGGGAAAAGGCTGTATAGTGGCGGTCAACAAATGGGATGCCGTAGAAAAGCAAACCGATACTATGAATAAATTCACCGAGGAGCTTAAAAGGAATCTCGGATTTATGGACTATGTTCCGTTTATCTTTATTTCGGCTAAGACAGGTCAGAGGGTAAACAAGCTGTTTGAGCTTATAAACGTCGTTCACGAAAATAATTCCTTGAGGATTTCCACAGGAAAGCTCAACGATATACTTGCATTNNGACAAGGGCAAGCGCCTCAAAATTTATTACATCACTCAGCCGTCAACCAACCCGCCGACGTTTGTCACGTTTGTTAATTCGGCGGAGCTGTTTCACTTTTCATATAAAAGATACCTTGAAAATCAGATACGCTCTGCGTTTGGCGGCCTTGCGGGAACACCTGTGAGGATACTTGTGAGAGAACGCGACAATACAGATACAAAATGACAAAGGATGATAATTACGAACTATATAATTGCATTAGGACTTGTATGCATTGTGTCCTACCTGATAGGAAGCCTTAACTCAGCTATTTTGACTGTGTATCTCGTAAAGCACAAGGATATACGCAACTACGGAAGTACAAATGCCGGACTTACAAACGTTTATCGCTGCTTCGGTGCGCCTTGTGCCGCGATAACGCTTGTCGCCGATTTGCTCAAAGGTTTCGTTGTCGTGTTCGGGACGAGGCTCGTCCTCTTTGAAACAGGCCTGTTTTCCGCTCAGGAACACGACATTATGACGGCTTGCCTGATTGCGTCGCTCTTTGCAGTTTTGGGACATGTGTTTCCGATATATTATAAGTTTAAAGGCGGAAAGGGAATACTCGTCGCCGGCACATGCATGGCTGCAATAGATTGGCGTGTGTTTTTGTGCGAGCTGCTGGTGTTTGTCGTCGTTGTGCTGATTACAAGGTATGTTTCGGTCGGCTCCATTGCATGCTGCATAGGTTATCCGGTGTTTTCGATTATAATGGGCATATTCGTTCATGAGTCGGAGTATACATACCTTCACGCGATTGTTGCCGGAATAATAGGAGCAGTGTGTCTTTTGAGGCATATTCCAAACATAAAGCGCCTCATAAATCACACTGAAAACAAGTTTAGCTTTAAAAAGAAAAAATAAAGGAGGCTTATTATGCTTAAGATTGCAATACTCGGTTCCGGCGGATGGGGACTTGCCCTTGCCTGCACATGCGCTAATTTGGGTCACGATGTCACTGTTTGGAGCGCGTTTAAGGATGAACTCGATTCTATACGCCGCACCGGCGAATTAAGAGCAAAGCTTCCCGGCGTATACATCCCGAAAGCTGTGCATCTCACCGAGGATATATCATGCGCATCCGGCAAGGACATAGTTTTGGTTGGCATACCTTCAAAGTTTGTCCGCTCTGTTTGTATGCAGGCACAGCCGTATGTTGATAAGGACACTATAGTCGTCAGCACCTCAAAGGGACTTGAGGACGGCACCTTGAAGCGCATGAGTGAGATACTCGCAGAGGTGTTCCCTAAGAACACTATTGCTGTTCTCACCGGCCCGTCTCATGCTGAGGAAGTCGGCAGAGGCATACCTACAGCTGTTGTTGTCGCATCTGAAAATATCGAAGCTGCAAAGCTTATACAAAATACTTTTTCTGACAATGTTTTAAGGCTATACCTCAACAGCGACGTGATAGGATGCGAGATAGGCGGAGCTGTAAAGAACGTCATCGCACTGTGCTGCGGCGTCATCGACGGCGTGGGACTCGGCGACAATACAAGAGCCGCGCTCATGACAAGGGGATTGAGTGAGATTACAAGACTCGGAGTTGCTATGGGCGGAAAGCCTGACACATTCAGAGGCCTTGCGGGATTAGGCGATTTGATTGTCACCTGCACAAGCTTGCACTCAAGAAACTTCAGAGCGGGAAAACTCATCGGACAGGGATACACCCCCGAAAAGGCTGTTCAAATGGTCGGAACAGTCGAGGGATATGCATGCGCAGCCGCAGCGCTGAAGCTCGCTAAAAAATACAACGTCAGCATGCCTATAACCGAAGAAATAAACAAGATTCTTTACGAGGGCATGTCTCCTGAGACGGCTATAAACGGACTTATGCACAGGCCGTACGGATTTGAATAGACACCTTAGCCTTGATTGGGATAATGCTTGAGGCGTTATCTTTGTCGGGGCTTTTTTAGTCAAAACTATTTACAATTTCGCCGGCATGGGTTAAAATAAAGATGCATATAAGCACGGATATTATATGGAGGAAATTTGTTATGGAGCCTGTTTACAAGAGGATTCTTTTGAAGCTGAGCGGCGAAGCCCTTGCCGGCGATAAAAAAATCGGCATGGATTTTGACACGATAAACAACATTTGCAAGAGCATTAAAAAATGCTACGACGCAGGAGTGCAGATTGCCATAGTGGTTGGCGGCGGAAACTTCTGGCGCGGCAGATCCAGCGGCGCGATGGACAGAACCAGAGCCGACCATATAGGAATGCTTGCCACGTCGATGAACGCGCTTGCCGTTGCGGACTCGCTCGAAGCGCTCGGCGCAGAGGTCAGAGTGCAGACAGCGATATTTATGCAGCAGATTGCCGAGCCGTATATAAGAAACAAGGCGGTAAGGCACCTTGAAAAGGGCAGAATAGTTATATTCGGCTGCGGAACCGGAAGTCCGTTCTTCTCCACCGATACGGCGTCCTCGCTGAGGGCGGCGGAGATTGACGCGGATGTGATGCTTAAAGCAACCATGGTTGACGGCGTATACGATAAAGACCCCCATATATACCCCGACGCTGTAAAGTATGACACTATCGACATCGATGATGTCATAGTAAAGCATCTCGGCGTTATGGACAGCACATCTGCATCAATGTGCAAAGACAACCACATTCCAATAGTTGTCTTTAATCTTTCGAGACCGGACAATATCTACGACGTTTGCATGGGCAAAAACGTAGGAACACTTGTAAAATAAATATCAACATTTGAGAGGTAGGTATCAACCATGAAAGAAGTATTGAACACCGCTAACGATAAAATGGAAAAGACATTAAAGGTTTTAAGCTCTGATTTTGCAGCCATAAGGGCTGGAAGAGCCAACCCTGCTGTTTTGGACAGAATAACTGTTGACTACTACGGAACGCAAACGCCTATAAATCAGATGGCTGCCGTGTCCGTACAGGATGCAAGAGTGCTTGTGATTCAGCCTTGGGACAAGACTTCTCTTAAAGCGATCGAAAAGGCAATTCAGGCGAGCGATTTAGGCATCAACCCCGCAAACGACGGAAGCGTTATAAGGCTCACTTTCCCGCAGCTCACAGAGGAAAGGCGTAAGGATCTGTGCAAGGAGATAAAGAAGCTCGGTGAGGATGCAAAGGTTGCTGTCAGATCTATAAGACGCGACGCCAACGACAAGGTTAAGAACATGAAAAAAGAGGGCGAGCTTACCGAGGACGACGTCAAGGTGTTTGACAAGGACATTCAAAAGCTCACCGATAAGTTCACCGATCTGATCGATTCGGAAGTATCCGTTAAGGAAAAGGAGATTCTCTCCATCTAAAATTGTTTTTTTGGGTAATTTAAGATCATATACTTTAAACAGTTTCACGTCTATGTGGGACTGTTTAAAGCATGTATGGCAAAAAGGACTGTAATTGTCTTTTAAAATATTTTGAATGTGCGGTGATGTGATTGTCAACAGATAAGCCGGATATAAAGCCTGCGCATGTTGCGTTTATCATGGACGGCAACGGAAGATGGGCAACAAAAAGGCATATGCCGCGAACATACGGGCATTCCGCCGGAGTTTCGGCGCTAAAAAAGGTGATAAGTCGCCTGAGGGAATTAAATATCGGGTACGCCACATTCTATGCTTTTTCCACTGAAAACTGGAATAGATCAAAAGAAGAAGTCGATCAGCTCATGAAGATATTTGATGAGCGGTTTGACGAGCTGACGAAATACGAAAAGGAAAATGTAAGGCTCAGATTTATAGGCGACAGGAGCAGATTGTCCGAAAGCCTTCAAAGAAAAATGTCTGACGCTGAACAAAGGTCAAGCGGCAAGGATCACGACGGCCTGACGGTGACAATAGCCATAAATTACGGCAGCCGCGATGAAATCGCAAGGGCGGTAAAAAAGCTCTTTGAGCTGAAAAGCGACGGCATGATATGCGATGAGGATGTAAGTCCTGATCTGATAGACTCCTGCCTCGATACAAGCGGCATGCCGGCTGTTGACCTTTTGATAAGAACGGGCGGAGAGCTAAGGCTCTCTAACTTTCTTTTGTGGCAGTGCGCATACGCAGAGCTTTATTTTTGCGACACGCTTTGGCCGGACTTCGGCGCAAAGGAACTCGATAAAGCTCTTTTGAGCTTTGCAAAGCGCGACAGGCGCTTCGGAAAAGTAAAAAACAAAGGATAATTAAACATGAAAACACGAATCATCTCTGCCTCCGTGGCGATTGTTTTGCTGGTCGCCATACTGTGGCTGCATGAAACGATTATTTTTAATATTGCATTTGCGCTAATAGGTTCGATAATGGTTTATGAGCTTTTCGGCGCGTTTAAAATGAAAGGCAACCTGCTGTTTTTGGGACTGAGCATATTGGAAACGGCGGCGCTGGCCATTATGCCGAAATTTTTGAGTCTTAATGATAACGCCCGAATATATATTCTTGTGGTACTTGCATATATTGTTTTGGCGGCAGTCATACTCTTAAAGGAGCACGAAACAATAGAGATAGGAACGTTTTCATCACTGTGCTTTATAACTTTGGCAGTCGGAGCATCCATGCTTTCGATTTCAGTAATAGAGCAGGGAGGACTTGAAAATGTGATATTGACGCTTTGCGGAGCATGGCTGGCAGATTCCGGAGCATACTTTGTCGGAACTTTCTGCGGCAAGCACAAGCTATGCCCGAAGATAAGCCCTAAAAAAACTGTGGAGGGATTTATCGGCGGCATAGCGACAAATGCTGTTTTGTTTATGCTGATAGGTCTTGTCGTGTCGCTTATAGATGCGGACAGCTCGCCTGATTATATACTGCTGGCGGTTTTGGGAGTGGCGTGCTCACTGCTTAGCGTCGTGGGCGATCTGTTTGCGTCGCTTGTAAAGCGCAGCTGCGGAATAAAGGACTTCGGCAAGATAATGCCCGGTCACGGCGGCGCGTTTGACAGGTTTGACAGCGTGGTGTTTGTAGCCCCGTTTATGGCAATCTGTCTGACGTGGTTCAGTGTTTTCTGAAAGGACGGGTAAAATGAAAACCGTTTCTGTGTTGGGTTCTACCGGTTCGATAGGAACTCAGGCGCTCGACGTCATATCTAAGCTCGGAATGGGGGTTTGCGCGCTGGCTGCAAAATCTAATGCGGTTATGCTTGCCGAGCAGGCCGAAACCTTTAAGCCGAGCGTAGTGTGTATATTTGATGAGTCAAAAGAACCTTACCTGCATGAAAAGCTTGCGCCGATGGGAATAAAAGTTCTTTGCGGCATGGAAGGCTTGTGCGAGGCGGCATGCATGGACGAGGCTGATGTTGTGTTAAATTCCGTGGTTGGAATGGTCGGACTTGAGCCGACACTTGCCGCTATATCCTGCGGAAAAGACATAGCTCTTGCAAACAAAGAGACGCTCGTCACCGGAGGAAAGCTTGTCACGGAGCTTGCACGCGAAAAATCGGTTGCAATATACCCCGTTGACAGCGAGCACAGCGCAATATTTCAATCGCTGCGCTGCGGAAAAAAATCAGAGCTTTCAAAGATTATTTTGACGGCGTCCGGAGGTCCTTTTTACGGAAGGACAAAAGCGGAGCTGAAAGATGTGACGCTTTCGGATGCGCTCAAGCACCCGACGTGGTCTATGGGCGCCAAAATAACGATAGACAGCGCCACGCTGATGAATAAGGGCCTTGAGCTGATAGAAGCCATGTGGCTGTTTGACGTGGATGCCGACGATATTGATATAGTAGTCCACAGGGAAAGCGTTGTCCATTCGGCTGTAGAGTTTGTTGACGGGTCTGTCATTGCTCAGCTCGGCGTGCCGGACATGCGTCTTCCGATTCAATATGCGCTCACTTATCCTAATAGGGTGCGCTCTGATGTCAAACGCCTTTCTCTGACCGATTACGGAACGCTTAGCTTCAAAAAACCTGACTACGAGACGTTTGATTGCCTCAGGGCATGCGTCAAAGCCGCAAACGAGCGCACAACAACCGCCGCTGCGATAGTCAATGCGGCGAATGAGGCTGCGGTATCTTTGTTCGTTGACGGAAAAATCGGATTTTTGGATATCGGAAAGCTTGTTCTTAACTCTTTGGAGCATGTTGATACAAAGGATGTTAATTCGCTTGAGGATGTGCTCGATGCGGATTTTGAAGCGAGAAGATATGTTGACTGCGCTGTAAGTACTAAAGATAACGGCTGAAATAATTTCGGAAAGGAATAATGCTGTGATTGTTTTATATATTCTTATCGCCATTTTGATTTTCGGCATAATTATTATGATACATGAGCTTGGGCACTTTACCGTGGCTAAGCTTTGCGGCATAAAGGTAAACGAATTTGCCATAGGCATGGGTCCTAAAATCATATCCTGGGGCAAAAACGAGACGAAATACTCGTGGAGGGCGCTGCCGATAGGCGGATTTGTGTCTATGGAAGGCGAAGACGATGCGAGCGACGACCCGAGGGCGTTCAGAAATAAAAAGGTGTGGCAAAGGCTCCTTGTGGTTTTGGCGGGAGCAATAATGAATCTTGTGCTTGGATTTATACTGCTTGTAATAATAACTGCATGCTCTGATGCTATCGTCACGACGACTGTTGCGCAGTTCTACACAGATGACGCGGCATCGCATATGAGCGGACTTGAAGTCGGAGACGAAATTATAAAGGTCAACGGCATGAGAGTGTATACCGACACCGATATATCGTATCAGTTCCAGACCGATGAGGACATGGTATTTGAAATGACGGTGAGAAGAAACGGCGAAATCGTAACCCTTCCCAACGTGAAATTTGATTCTACGGTATTAGAGGATGGCACACGATCTTTGGTTATCGACTTTATTGTTTACGGAGAAGAGGTTACACCCGGATCTGTTTTAAGCTATGCTTCACGAAAGTTTG
>DDJI01000048.1:0-9027 GCA_002338885.1 Ruminococcus sp. UBA1828
CGCTCAGACGATTGAAGTACGGCTTAAAGGCTGCGCGTCGTGCTCCCCAGTTCTCCAAGAGATAATATCAACATCAAAGCATGTGATGCATGCTTTAAAGTCCCGAGGCGGATTGTCTCGGGGCTTTATTTTTTAATTCGCATGCTCATAGATTTTACTCCTGCGCTCCTTTTAAGGCGAAATATCCATGTAACTATGAAACAACACCGCGAAAGCTTTTCATTTTTCTAATTTTCAAGATTATTTTCTTTAAAAAATCGTGTTATGACTGCTTATTGCAAAAATATTAGTTGACGCAGTAAAAATACCATGGTACAATTTATGTAGTGTACAAACACAGTTGGAGGGGTAAATAGAAGTTATATTATTGATATTGTTTTTTTTGGCAGCACAGAGCTGCATTTAGCGCATCTATGTGAGCTGTTTTGCGGAAAAAAACAACATCTGAATTTTCGGTTGCTTCTCCTGAATCTCTACCCAATTAAAAGGAGGCAAATTATTATGAAAAGGTCAGTATCTATCATTTTGGCGGCGATTATGCTCATTACGCTTGTTTCCTGCGGCAAAAAGACTGCGCCGGTGTCGGAACACATATCGCAGACCGCAATACCGCTTTCCGCAATAACTCTTAACTACACTCCCACCTCTTTATGTGCGTTTAAAAATATAGCTTTTGCAATTTATGACAACAAGATTATCAGGTATGACGTGACAGACGGCAGCGAAGAAGTTATCGTCGCCATCACCGACGGTTCTGAGCTTTTAGCTGTGGGCTGCAACAGTTACTATGTTGCGGCTGTGAGCGATGTATATATTTACGTATATGACTATGACGGACATACAGTAGCACTATATCCGCACTCGATGAGCAACATTACAGTTTCGGATGTGGCGGTATCAAGCGATTATGTGGCGTTCGGGTGCACATCGCGCGATATTTACGGCATATGTGCATACGATATTGATGAGATGAAGATATCTGTTATACCGTCCGATGAATGGAAGGCAGATGAGGACGCCATACCGCGCAGGATCGACTTGTCGGAAGACGGCGACATGTACATAAACATGGATCACAACCTCGGTCCTTACGGCGGAAGCAACACCGTATGTGAATACAGGATAAAAAGCGGCAAGGCAAGATACAGCGCCGAGACGGACGTCATTTCCCCGAACGGCTGCTTTGACAGCGAGGGAAACTTTTACGCGTTGGACAGCTATCTGAACGACGACTCTGAGTTTTTGCAGTTTATATCCGAATTTGACAGAGACGAGCTGGTATTTTCGGATATCGCGCTTGTTGACAACGATGCCCTATACGAAAAAGGCATTACTCCCGTGGATGTCGAGATACTCGACAGGCCTGAAATCGGGCTGTACGACCGAACAATTGTCTACGATGACTACTATCTTGAATACGCCGATGGAGACAATTTTACCATTTACAACGAGACGGCAAATGTGATCATATCCTTCACGAGGGATACATCCTTAGAGCCTTTGATTGTTTTGATGCCGGACAGTAACTATGTTCACAATTTTAGAAGTTGGGCGGCGGAATACATGGTTCAGACCGGCAGGCAGATGATTATACAAACCTATCCCGCCGAAAAGTACATAGACAACATGTACACAAAGCTGATGGCAGAGGACAGCGACTTCGATGTATTCTTTGCAGACGAGAGCCTTTTGTCAAGCGTTATAGGCAGTTCGATGTACGTCCCTCTCGACAGCTACGAGGGCATAGTGTACAACTTTGACAACGTGTACACCGAAGGCGTCAAGGAATTCATGAGCACGGACGACGGCATATTCGGTGTACCTCTGCAAATAAGCTTCAGCGGACCTTTAGAGATATTTGACGACAGCTGCACCCTTCCCGAAATGCCCACCATTGACGATATTTTTGCCCTTTGCGACAGCCTTGAAGGCAGCGGGAAAAAGGCATTTACGATGAGGACGCTTTTGTTCAAGACGGTTAGAAACATTGTCGAGGAAATGATATATCAGGACGGTGCAATCGATGAAGAAGTGCTTGCGGGATATCTTGAGAGGCTGAAGGGGTATAACGACGCCGGAGTGCTGTGCGACGGCGAAGGCGAAGGCATAATCGGATGGGGCATGATTCCCTTTGACTTTATCAGCCTGAAAATCGGAAATCTTGAAGGCAGGCGAATAATTTCGTCGCCGACCGTGGGCGAAACTAAGCATATGGCGCTGTCAGCAACGGCAATCATCAACCCGGCATCGCAGAACATAGACGCCGCAGCGGAGCTATTGGAGCTGATGTCAAGCGAGTATGTGGTTTATGACAACATAAACTACGGCTTGATAATAGGCAAAGACCCCGAGAAAAATCCCGACTATGCATCCCTCACCGATCTGCAAAAGGGATACGTCGAACTTGTGCTGTCGCTGTACGAGCATTCAAAGCCCGAGAGACTCGGTGCGATAGACGACATGACCGAGTTTGTCAACGAAACTGTTGCAGACCTGTTCGACGGCAAGATCTCAAGCGAAAAGGCTGCGGACAAGATAGCAAGCAAAGTCACGCATGCAATTTTGGAGTGACGGCGAATCCATGCACAGATTTGCGTGAAAAAATGATTCACGTCAAGGAACGGCTGAGGATGGACAGCCGGAAAGCATAAACAGAGGTAAGCCACCCTGAAAAAGATATTGGCTGTCCTTGTTGTTTTCTCCGAAGTCTGCGGTTGAAGAGCTTGAAATAAAAGAAGAGGACATAAGATATCTTTACGATTACCTTGATTTTTTTGAGCGCTTATGATGGTGAAAGAAAGGTATATTCAGCGCCGTCTCTCAACCTTTTCAACAACATCGACAAGCAGTACGGTCTTGTATATTGCGACTATGAAAACGGGCAATTCGACCACAACACCGACACGTACAAAAAGTACTATTCGACTTTACTCAGCGGATGGTCAGACATCAACAACGAAGAACCGTGGTATTCAACTAAAGGTTTAAAGACCTGCCGATGTACTCGAGCAGCCCAAACGACGAAGCATATGTAGACACGGACTCGGAGATATTTAAAAAGTACCTTGAGATTGTATCTGATACGGTTATATTTGAAGGCGTGACGACAAGCGCAGCCCGAGACGACGAGACGACATTATAATAGGCTGCCAAAACGGCACATACACCCTTGAAGAGGCAATCGAGGTTCGGACAAGAGAAGTAGACATGATGTTAAACGAGTAGTCAAGAAAGCGTCACCAGGGCGCAAAGCGCTCTCAAAGGCTCATAAACCGTGATGGCGGCATGCTTAGCGTGAAAGCATGCAAGCGTGATATCGGCTATACTCACAGCAACTAAACAGCACAAAAAAGCCGCAGCTTGGGTTAGCCCCATACTGCGGCTGAAATTTTATTTACCTCAGTGCGTCCTTTATATATTCGTCAAGGGACTTGTCGTTTATATACACTGAAATCGACCTTATTGATTTAATGCCGTACTCCTTCACCGCCCTTTTTGCAAGCTTTTCAAGGCATTCCTCGCTTAAAAAAGGCGCGAGGTTCTCTACTTTCGTAAGGCCGCTCTTTTCATACTCCTGCTCCGCTATTATGGACAGCTCTTTCTCCGATATAAACGGCGCAAGGCTTATTATGTCCGAAAATCCACGCTGTTTATAAATGGTCGAGGCGAGTTTTGAAAGCGCCTTTTCACTGATAAACGGAGCCATGGGAGTGATGTTCTGCCCGTCCATAACCATCTGCTCCGCAATGCTGTCAACCGCATTATCGCTTGCAAAGGGTATTGCCTTAGACACCGCTGTGTAGTCTCCCCTTTTCAGCGCCTTTTTTATTAGCTCATCCACAGTTGTTTCGCTCACAAAAGGAAGTATACCTATCATTTCGTCAAGGCTGTCCACGTTCGCCTTTTCAACCATTTCGTCAACCTGCGTGGGCTTGAGTATCGGAGCCGCCTCTTCGATCTGTTCAGTTGTGACGGTTTTGTTTGCAAGGTACTCATCAATTTTGTTGTTTGATGCGCTGTCTATCAGCTCTGCTTTCTTGCCGAGTATTTCGTCAATCGTCACTCCGAAAAGCTCCGCAAGCTCGGGGAGCTTTGAAATATCCGGCATAGAGTTTCCACGTTCCCAGTTTGACACCGCCTGAAAGCTGATATTCATATGGTCGGCAAGCTCCATTTGGGTCATGTTCTTTGCCTTTCTGAGTCTTGCTATTCTTAAACCTATTTCTCTCATATCAAACATAGTAAATCCTTTCTGCACGGGCGCGATTTTTGAAAGCATGCGTTCGCCCTTTTGCAACTTGATTTTATAAAACTTTGACGCCGTTTTGCAGCAACCGGCAGTTGAAACGGTCAAAAAAGCGGCTAAAGCGGTAGTTGAGCCGGACATTTATCCGCATTAGAGGATATCACACTGTTTATTATGCGTCAAGCAAGCGGGCGGCATCAAAGCCGTATCATGCATTAAACTGTACAGCAACCGGCGGTTTCGTTTAGCCAAATTTATAAAGAGTGCATCTTGAATATTTTGCTCAGGTAGTGTACACTATCGAAATGGTTAAATTCAAGTACAGAGGTCACGTTTTATGAGAAAATCAACAACGAAAAATCTCACCGAAGGTAAGCCGATGTCGCTTATCTTAGGGTTTATGCTTCCCCTGCTTTTGGGTCTTGTCTTTCAGCAGCTGTATAACATGGTGGACACGATGGTGGTGGGAAAGTTTTTGGGAAACACATGCCTGGCAGGAGTCGGCTCCACAGGCTCGATAAACTTTCTTGTCTTAGGTTTCTGCATGGGAATATGCTCGGGCTTTGCAATACCTGTTGCGCAAAAGTTCGGACAGCAGGACTACGAGGGCTTAAAAAAGTACGTGGGAAATA
This sequence comes from Ruminococcus sp. UBA1828, assembly GCA_002338885.1. Taxonomy (GTDB): domain Bacteria; phylum Bacillota; class Clostridia; order Oscillospirales; family Ruminococcaceae; genus Faeciplasma; species Faeciplasma gallinarum. The sequence goes on from DDJI01000048.1 coordinate 4,879, forward strand.
TACTTTGGCTGTCGCTCGGAATATCTGTCGTCATAACGGCTGCCGTGTGTCTGCTGTGCGCAAACATACTTGACTGGATGAACACGCCGAGCGACGCGTGGCAGTATGCATACGACTACATCTTTGTGATATTCTTAGGCATACCGGTAACCTTCCTTTACAACACGCTTTCGGGACTTATGAGGTCTTTGGGCGACTCAAAAACCCCGCTTTACTTTTTGCTTTTGTCGAGCGCATTAAACGTCGTGCTCGACCTGGGCTTTATAATCAACTTTAAAATGGGCGTCGCGGGCGCAGCATGGGCAACAGTTCTGTCGCAGCTCATATCGGGACTTTTATGCCTTGTTGTCATCGCAAAGAAATTCCCGCTCTTGCATGTGGGAAAGAGCGAGCTTGCGCTTGACCGCAAATACATAAAGACGCTTTTGTCAATGGGCCTGCCGATGGGCTTGCAGTACTCCATAACCGCAATAGGAAGCATAATAATGCAGGTTGCCGTAAACGGTCTCGGAACAATTTACGTATCAGCTGTCACTGCTGGAAGCAAGGTAAACCAGATATTTGCCTGCGCCATGGACGCAATGGGCACCACAATGGCTACATACGCCAGCCAAAACGTCGGTGCGGGAAAGTATGACAGGCTGAAAGTCGGAGTCAAGGACTGCGGAATTTTGGGCATAGGCTACTCCGTGATAGCTCTTATAGTTATATGGCTTTGCGGCGCGCCGCTTTCGTCCTTGTTTGTAGACCTCAAAGACCCAAGCGCCGACGAAATACTCATATACGCCGCACAGTTTTTGCGCACCATAGTTTGTTTCTACGTGCCTTTGGCGTTTGTGAACATAATACGCTTTACGATTCAGGGCATGGGCTTTTCAAGGCTTGCAGTCCTTGCCGGAGCGTTTGAAATGGTCGCAAGAACGATAATCGCCCTGCTGACGCCTATATGGGGATACAACGTGGCATGCTTTGCAAACCCCGCAGCGTGGGTGATGGCCGATTTGTTCTTAATACCTGCGTTCTTCTACTGCCTCAAGACCGTCAAGTTCAGGCTATGGTGAGGCAAGTCATCTAAAACGCCGCTATGCCGTACACGGTTTCGTGTGCGGCTTTTATTATTGACCTTTTGTAATATATATCTTGCGCTATCGTCTTTAAAAAGGCGAATGCATATGCTAAGAAGCGCATGAGTAGTGCATTTTGCACATACAAGCATCTGAAATATCTATTATCAAGCAATTGATTAAAGCGCAAAAGCGTGGTATATTTACAATATAGGGATATAATATTGTGTAGGCTTTGCGTGCGCACTGATCCTTAATTTTATTTATCGGAGGTACACTATTATGAGGAGGAAAAGGCTTGTCTGCATTCTCTTAGCCGCAGCGACGGTTTTAAGCGCCATGCTCAGCTTCGGAGGATGCGCAGACGGGGAAAAGGAAGATGATACGCCGCAGTACGATGAAAACGACGTTGCTCAGCTTGCCATATACACCAAGGAATCCGCCGACGACTACTCCAGCTACATAGCGGAGAGCGTACATATTGCAGTGAGCTTTGACGGGCAGACATACGAGCCGCTGTTTTACGATTACGGAATGCTGTTCTCGGAGTGCGAGTTCAGCGACCTTGACGGCATAATCTCAACCGGCGTGCTTGAGCCGCAGATTTACAAGGACGGCGACGAGTACGTCATTTACGCCAAAGAATATTCGCGTGAAAAGATAGATCTCGGCGACTACGGCACGGAAATCAAGCTTAACGACACCGGAAGGTACGTTGTATGGAGAACTACCGATTTTATTGATTTTACGTTCCCGGAAGAGGTTGAATCTGAACCGGGCGACGGCGACGGCGTGAGCTGCACGGTTGATGTAGAGGGAGCTGTAGACCCCGTGCAGATAGAAATCCCCGCGACAATTGCGGCGGCAGCTGTGGAATACTATCAGCACATAGTGTTCGACCACGTCGAGTATCCGGAAGAGATAACGGTCAGCAGCGAAGAAGATTTAGACGACCTGTATGCGACGGTTTACTACAGCGACGGATCTACGCATGACAAGAAGATCATTCTTGACACATCCGAGATAGACTTCTCCAAGCCCGGAAAGTACACTGTAGAAGGAACCATATTCCGCCGCACGTTTGACTACCCTGTCGAGTCGAGACCGTGGGGCGACCCGTGCCTTATCTACTACAATGAAAAGTACTACTTCATAGGAACGGACGACCAAAACGGTCAGAGAGAATTTGAGATAAGAGAAGCGGACACGCCTGAGGCGCTGTTTGAGGACGGCGTAAAGCGCTCAACGATACTTTCGTACACAGAAGAAATATGGCAGGGCACATACTGGGCGCCGGAGCTTCACGAGATAAACGGAAAGCTCTACATCTTCTGCGCAATGACGATAAGCGGCTGGGATCCGCAGGCGTATGTAATAGAGCTTAAAGACGGCGGAGACCCGCTCAACCCCGACGACTGGGAAGACCCGAGAAGATGCATACTCCCCGACATGAGATACGCCGGTGACAACCCGCGCGGAGACGGCAAGGGCGGCATATCAATAGACATGACGTACTTTGAGGCAGGCGGAGAGAGCTACGTCGCATGGTCCTACAGAACCTATGCGGGAACGGACAGCGGATCGATGATTTTGCTTGCTACGGTTGACCCCGACATGCCGTACAGAATCACATCTGAGCCTATACTCCTTACAAGGCCGAGATTCGGTTGGGAAAACGTAGACATAACGGACAACAACGAAGGTCCCAACGCAATAGTGACCGATGACAAGGTATACCTGTCATACTCGGCGGGAAGTGCCGGCGGAAACACATACGCCGTTGGAATGCTGACCGCAAACATAGGCGACGACCTGCTCGACCCCGAGAGCTGGACAAAATCGCTTGTTCCGTGGCTGGCGTCTGACTTCGTAGAAGGTCAGTACGGACCGGGACACAACAGCTTCTTTGTTGACGAGTACGGAGACACCTACATAGCTTACCACAGCCATGTAACCTTGACCGACCCGAACAGAGTTGACGGAATAAGAAGAGTTCACTTTGCCAAAAACGGCGATCCGGTTTTAGACATGTCTTATGAGCAGGACATCCCCACCGAGGAGCAGTCCGTTAAGATAACGGTTATAGTAGAGTAAACGCATGCCGCCTGAAAAACGCACGGCACACGCAAAATAAATAAACCGCCGCTTGACAATTTGCCAAGCGGCGGTTTTGTTTGCTTTAGATTCCGTCAAACCGCACGAATCTTTATTTTAAATGAAAAACAGTGTCAACAGCGATTATTATTTAGTACAGTGTACCATCAAACGAGTACACAAGCTTCTGCTCATATCCCGCCGGCAGCTCATACGTGACAAACGAGCTGTCTACTTCATACAACGAGTATCCGTTGTAAACGTATGTGGATGAACCGCTTATAAACCTGCTTCCGGTGCTTGTGTTTGCGTATCCGTTGAACACAAGCTTATATGTATCCGCAGGGACTGCCGGTGCATCGCAGGAATAAATCAGCGTATTTGAAGACGAGCTAAGCCCCGCCTTGGACACTATTACGTTGTTTCTGCTTCCCTTGAGAATGAGCACTCCGTTTGTAATGCTTGTCACATCGGTACCACAGAAAACGCTACAGCGGCAATTTACTCCGCTCGGCGAGAATGTAGCATATAAATATATGTTGTCCTCTGAAAGCGGCTGAACAGTAACCGGAACTGCGAACGCAGTAACGCTCAGCGTAAATAAAGTCACAACAGCAATAACTGCTGACAAAATTTTATTAACCCATTTCTTCATTAAATACCTCCTGCAAAATGTCCTCACTCAGTTCGACTTCCTCTACACTGTTTTTCAATTCAACAAGCGTTTCATAATCACACGTTGAGAATAAACTAAAAAGATATTCACCGTCTGACCAAACCAATAAGTTCATGTCCGGCTCGTCTTTACCCTCTACATATATGGCCTCTGTTCCGTCAATATTTACCCTTTCAAATTTGTCGGTTCCGGTTAATGTAAATCCGTAGTTGCCAAGTATTCCGTACGAAAAGTGAATCTGGTCGTTATTTTCGCTTCTGTAGCCCATATAGACATTGTATGCTGAAGCATACGACTCATCCGGCATGTACAAAT
>DDJI01000048.1:9048-12703 GCA_002338885.1 Ruminococcus sp. UBA1828
GTAAATCTTATCAATGCGTTGCTTGTATGCTTCGGCATGGACATTTTCGTCAATATAAAACTCGAGTCCTTCGTCGGTCACCTCCGGATCTCTCAGTCCGGAAAATTCCGCACTGTAATCTACATTTACCATTGACAATACGCCGACAATGAAAAATGCAAACACAAACATCGCAGTGGCTTTCAGAACACGAATGCAAGACGCGCTGATTTTCTTTTTTCTGTCGGCATTCAGTATTTTATTCATGTTTTCTTTAAAGCGTCTTGAGAAGTTGTGCTCTGTGGCGTGCTTCATCGCCTCGTTTGCTTCACGTTCCGACAGTTGCTTCAGGACATCACGCATCACAGCTTCAAAGATATCATTATCATTAGAAATGTTCTTTTTCATAATAGCTTTGCACTTTTCCTTTCAGTTTTTTCAGCGCGCGATACACTCGCGTATCGACTGTTTTTCTGGGAATGTTTAAAAACTTTGAAATCTCGTCGTTGCTATAACCTATTACATATTTCATCGTCAAAACATCCGAATAAATAACATCAAGCTCTTCTATGCACTTTTTAAGAAACTCCCAATCTGCGCTGTGTGCCACCTGTTCGATGACATCTGCGCAGTTGTCTCGGACGTTTCTTGCGTCATCCATAGCGTAAGTACGGTTCGCCCGCTCGCTTTTCATCATGTTCAGCGCTGCATTTCTCGCCACGACCAGCACAAAAGTGCGAGTCTCTGTGCTGTCCACTGCGTAAACCACTTTATCAATGTTTTTTGAAATATTGAACATGCCGATCTGTACAGCATCTTCGGCAAGCGCTTCATTATCCAAGCACTCTTTTGCTATGTAATACATCATGTCCTTGTACAATTCATAAATCTGTTTGAATTTATCCTTGTCGCACGGACCATTAGTTGATACAGAACTCGTAATAGACATATCAAGTCGGTTCCTTTTAAATTAAGGATTTATAAATATTATTACTGTATATTTTATCACACATTTCTCATATTAGCAACTGTATTTTTCACAAAAAACGATTTTTCATTTAAAAAGCTTAAAAAATCAACGAACTTTTCAGCGCCTTGCCGATTTCGTCAGCAAAGCATGTGTTACCCGTCTTTTTAGCGACCTGTTTACCCGATTTGAGACAACCGCCGAAAAAAGGCAAAGCCGACCCATGCCTTCCGACACGGCCGGCTTCCTTATGCGCTGCCTTAAGAGTATGTCAAAAATTAAATAGTGCTGTGGGAATGTGTGCGATGGACAAGAGTTTTCCCGCAGCCGCACCGGCGTCAGAAGTTCACGCCGTCCTCTACGGTTTCAATCTGATAGAATGAAACGGGAAGGGTTATCTCTATATCCTCGCTGTCGGTGAAGTCGTTCACAAAGGATGCGGACGCGCCTGCGGCTGTTATTACGCCGCTTTCGCCCATGCTTGTGACGGTGTAATCATCACCGTTAGCTATTTCTGTAACTGTATATGTCGTGCCTATCGGTATGCCGCCTATGGAGACGGTTTCACCGTCTGAAAGGGTGAAGGTTGCGCTTGTGCCCATTGTTCCGCCGTAGCCGGGTCCGGAGTATACGAATCCGTCATGATCCACGCCTGCGGGAAGGCTCAGCGTTACAACGAAGTCAAAGCTCTTTGCGGTGTCATCGGCGTCGCCGATTATAGTCTTGCTGATAGACAAGGTGCCGTAATCTCTGTTGATGTTTATTCCGCCATGACCGCTGTCATTTACAACGAACACTGTCTGGAATCCGTTTTCCTCGATGGTTCCCTTGACGCTGCCCTTAGCTTCCTGACCGGCGGCATCCACATAGGAGGTATTGTATCCTCCCCTGTTCGCGTCAAGCTCGACTATCTCATAGTCAACCCATGCCGGTATGTCCGTAAGCTCAACAGTTTGGTTCGGCTCAAGCTCGAATCTGTACACGCCTGTTTCCGCAGGGCTGATTGTGCCCCAGAAGTTGTAGTCGTATATCGCGCTTATGTCGCCGTATGTAAACGGTGTGCCGCCAACGGTGAGCTTGAGCTCTACGGTAAACGAATCTTCCTCGTCGTAATTGTCGCAATATTTTGTTACCCTGAGGTTTCCGTATTCAAGGCCGTGCGCAGCTTTAAGGGAAACCGCACCGTTTGCTCCGGTGATGGTTGTGGTTGCTCTGCTTGCAATGTCGAAAAGCTCGGCATGGTTGTCGGCAAATACCGATGCATGCGCCTCCCAGCGGCTGCTCGCGCTGTCGTCATACCAGCCATCTATATAGTGTGTGCAGTCCTCGCCGCCGTCGAGGTACCAATCAGAGCCGACAGATGAAAATGTCAGCTTTGCTCCGCCGCCGGCTGCGGTTCCCTGAGCAACGTAGATATCGTCTGCGCCGTAAGGAGAGTGGTTATTATAAACTACAGCATCTGCGGGCAAAACAACAGCAGGATCATAGTTGTCGAGATAGCCGATGCACAGACCGCCGCCATATCCGCCCACGGTGGTGTTGTTAACGACGTTGCCTGTCACTACAAACACAGCGCCGTCTTCTACAACTAAGTTACCCTTACGAACGTAAAGGCCGGTGTTTAGGTTGTCTCTGATATACAACTGGCTTGTTCTGTCAACTAAATGATTGTAATCATTTGTTATGCGCATGCCTGCGTATGCGGCGCTTGCGCTGTATGACCTGCAGTTTCCGTCAGCAGTTACTACGGAATTATTTATTATTTGGAGCTGTCCGGCAACTACGATACCGACGTATCCGTTGTTATCGCAATTGACCGTTGAATTATTTATTGTAAGGTCATCGGTGGACAGGCCAAGACCGGCGTTGTCTGACATGTTGATTATTGAATTGATTGCCGTAAACTTTCCGCCGTTTGAACCGTTTGATGTGCAGTTCTGAACAGTAAATGTGGAGTTCTCAACATAAACCGTAGGACTGTTAGCATACCCACGGTTAGTGCCATCAATCAGGAATGTGCTTCCGCCGGTAACGCTGATAGACGATAGAGCTGTACTGTCAAGTTGGATTCCATCACCGATTTTGCCGGCTGTGTTATGTCCAAGTATTTGGAATGTTGACTTGTTCGATACGTTGATTTTTGAGCCTTTATTCATGTAAATTGCAACAGTAATGCTCGCTGCCGTACTGTCGAACTCAAACGTCAGAGACGCACCGTTTTTAACGTCAATTGTTCCGCTAAGCGAGAGCAAAAGCCAAGTTGTACAGTTTTCCGGCGCGATCCATCTCGCTTTTACTCCAGGGCCGTCAAATGTATAAGTCTTGCCGCTGCCTATCGTTCCAAATGACTCAATTATGGTGATTGTTCCGTTGCCGGTAAACGTGAGCGTCTTATTCGGAACAGATGTCATCTCACCGTTCGCTAAAAGGTTAATTGTTGCACCATCAGCGGCGGCGCTGACTGCCGCGTCAAGTGTTTCGTACTTGTCCCCACCTACAATCTCAGCCACATAATTGGCAGGAGGTGTCGTAGTCTCCGGAGTTGATGTTGTCTCGGGAACTGTGGTCGTTGCGGGCACTGTCGTTACCTCCGACACTGTCGTTGTGGTCGCCACGACGCTTAGCGGAAGTGCTAAGAGCATCACCGCCGCACTTAGAAAAATCGCTAAAACTTTTGATTTCATTTTTTAAAATTACACCTTCGACATT
>DDJI01000078.1 GCA_002338885.1 Ruminococcus sp. UBA1828
ACACTCCCGCCGACAGACAAAACCGGTGCGCGATTTTTGCACATACTAAGGCTGCATGCGGAACAAATGCGCCGCTGCTTATGCTCCGAAAAATTACCCTCTGTCATTTGCGATTGTACAGCATGTAAACTATATGCGGCGCAAGAGATAAAAAAATAATCTATATATTGTGTTTAGGGTATTGACTAATTCATAGTATTGCGTTATACTGTACGTGCACTTGATTTTTCGGGAGTAGTTTGGAGGGGCAAAGATGCAAATAGCGGGACTTCAAAAGCTGACGCTTTTAGACTATTCGGAGCTTGTAGCATGCATAGTGTTTACAAAGGGCTGCAACCTCAGATGCCCGTTTTGCCACAACGCCTCTCTTGCGCTGAACAAAACGGACGACTTTCTTGACGAGTCGGAGGTGTTCGACTATCTGAAGGAGCGTTCGGGGCTGCTCGACGGAGTGGTCANNAATCGGGCGGCGAGCCTTTATTGCAGCCCGACATTTCGGACTTCCTCGAAAGAGTAAAAAAGCTTCACTATAAAATCAAGATTGATACCAACGGCACAAAGCCGGACATTCTTGAAGATCTGATTTCAAGAGGGCTTGCAGACAGAGTGGCTGTTGATATAAAAAATTCTCCTGAGGGCTACGAGCTTGCTTGCGGAGTTAAGGCTGACCTTGAGGCGATTCAAAAGACGATAGACCTTTTGATGAGCGGGGACGTGGAATACGAGTTCAGAACCACCGTCGTCAAGGGCATACACACCGAAGAAAGCATATCGTCGCTCGCAAGGTGGATCAAAGGGGCAAAAGAGTACTATTTGCAGCAGTTTAAGGACTCCGGAGATCTCATAAAGCCGTGCGGGCTTTCAGCTTTCAGCGAAGAACAGTTAAATAAATTTGCCGACATCGTCCGGCCGTACGTTCCGGCTGTGCAGATAAGAGGCATTTAAATTGCGGGAGGAGAAAAACATGTATCAAATCGTTAAAAGAGACGGAAAAATAGTTGACTTTGACATCAACAAGATAGCGAACGCCATAAAAAAGGCTTTTGAAGCTACAAACACCGAGTACACCGACAACATCATAGACTTTCTTGCGCTCAAGGTCTCGGCTGACTTCCTGCCCAAGATCAAAAACGGTCTTGTAGCGGTTGAGGACATTCAGGACAGCGCGGAAACCGTTTTGATTCAGGGCGGATACGATGCGGTTGCAAAGGCATACATCCTTTACCGCAAGCAGCGTGAAAAGCTGCGCAACCTCAAGAGCACATACCTTGACTACAAAGCCACGGTTGACAACTACCTCAAGGTTCTCGACTGGCGTGTAAAGGAAAACTCCACCGTGACATACTCTGTCGGCGGACTCATCCTTTCAAACTCCGGCGCTATAACCGCAAACTACTGGCTCTCTGAGATATACGACGAGGAAATTGCAAACGCGCATAAAAACTGCGACATGCACATCCACGACCTTTCGATGCTGACCGGATACTGTGCCGGCTGGAGCTTAAAGCAGCTCATCAAGGAAGGCCTCGGCGGAGTTCCCGGAAAGATTACATCCTCTCCTTCTGCGCATCTTTCCACCCTCTGCAACCAGATGGTAAACTTCCTCGGCATCATGCAAAACGAGTGGGCAGGCGCTCAGGCGTTCTCCTCCTTTGACACCTACCTCGCGCCGTTTGTAAAGGTGGATCGCCTCAGCTACAAAGAGGTAAAGCAGTGCATACAGTCCTTCATCTACGGAGTAAACACTCCCTCCCGCTGGGGCACGCAGGCTCCCTTCTCAAATATAACTCTTGACTGGACCGTTCCGGACGACCTCAAGGATCAGCCCGCAATAGTCGGCGGCAAGGAAATGGACTTCACCTACGGCGACTGCGTAGAGGAGATGAAGATGGTCAACAAGGCGTTCATCGAGGTAATGATCGAGGGAGACGCCAACGGCAGAGGATTCCAGTATCCCATCCCCACCTACTCAATAACAAAGGACTTCGACTGGTCACCCACGGAGAACAACAAGCTCCTGTTTGAGATGACCGCTAAATACGGCACCCCCTACTTCTCCAACTACATCAACAGCGACATGCAGCCCAGCGACGTTCGCTCAATGTGCTGCAGACTTCGCCTTGATTTAAGAGAGCTGAGAAAGAAGTCGGGCGGATACTTCGGATCAGGCGAAAGCACGGGTTCAATCGGCGTTGTTACGATAAACATGCCCAGAATAGCATACCTTGCCGAGGACGAAAAGGACTTCTATGCAAGGCTCGACAGAATGATGGACATTGCCGCGCGTTCCCTCAAGGTAAAGAGAACAGTCATAACAAAGCTCCTCAACGAAGGACTTTATCCCTACACAAAGAGATACTTGGGCACGCTTGACAACCACTTCTCGACGATAGGACTTGTCGGCATGAACGAGGCGGGACTCAACGCAAAGTGGATCAGAGCAGACATGACTCATAAGAGCTGCCAGGAGTTCACAAAGAATGTCCTCAACCACATGAGAGAGCGTCTTTCCGACTATCAGGAGGAGTACGGCGACCTTTACAACCTCGAGGCCACACCTGCCGAGTCAACCTCTTACCGTCTTGCAAAGCACGACGTAGAGCAGTTCCCCGATATAATCACCGCGGCAGAGCCGGGCGGAACTCCTTACTACACAAACAGCAGCCACCTTCCCGTCGGCTACACCGACGACATATTCACTGCGCTTGACATTCAGGACGAGCTTCAGACGCTTTACACCTCGGGCACGGTGTTCCATGCATTCCTCGGCGAGAAGATGCCGAGCTGGGAAGCTGCCGCAACGCTTGTTCGCAAGATTGCCGAAAACTACAGACTCCCCTACTACACCATTTCGCCCACATACTCGGTGTGCAAGAACCACGGATACCTCAGCGGAGAGCAGTTTGTCTGCCCCAAGTGCGGAGAGCCTGCCGAGGTATACAGCAGAATTACCGGTTACTATCGCCCCGTTCAGAACTGGAACGCAGGCAAGACCCAGGAGTACAAGGAGCGCCGCGAGTACAACATCGAAACAAGCGTGCTCACTCACCACAAGCCGCTTGATTCCGATCACGCCGACAGCCACGAGTGCAAGGACGGAGCATGCAGCATAAGCAGCAAAAAGCCCGAAACCGCAATGCTGTTTGCAACCCAGACCTGCCCCAACTGCAGAATTGCATACGGATACCTCGACAAGGCGGGATTTGTGTACAACAAGCTGATGGCTAACGAAAATCCCGAGCTTGTAAAGAAGTACGGCATCACACAAGCTCCGACGCTTGTCATAGACAACGGCGACAGCTTTGTAAAGTATGTCGGTGCAGGAGCGATAAAGCAGTTTTTGGTTCAGAACGCGGACATCGGCGCTGAGAGAAAGAACGCATAAAAATGTTATATGATATCATTGTTATCGGCGGAGGCCCTGCGGGGCTTACGGCTGCGCTCTACGCAAGGCGAGCGGGCAGGACGGCATTGATACTTGAGAAAAGCGCCTTAGGAGGCCAGATAACCTGGTCTCCTAAGGTCGAAAATTATCCCGGTATGCCGGCTGTTTCCGGATTGGAATTTGCGGACAAGCTTGCAGCTCAGGTTTTGGACAGCGGAGCGGAGCTTGAACTTGATGAAGTTACAAAAATAGAGCCTGTGAGCGGCGGATTTAAGGTTCTTACGGCGTTTGGCGGCGAGTACGCGGCAAGAGCCGTGATACTTGCCCTCGGCGCAAGGCCGCGCCGCCTGGGGCTTGACGGTGAGCAAGAGCTTATCGGAGCGGGCGTGTCGTTTTGCGCTGTGTGCGACGGCGAGTTTTACAAAGATCAAGATGTTGCGGTCTGCGGAGGAGGAAATTCCGCGCTGCAGGAGGCGCTGTATCTGTCCTCGCTCTGCCGCGCGGTTTACCTGATACATCGCAGGGACGAATTCAGAGGCGACTCTGCGCTTGTTCAGGCGGTGAAAGCCCGTGAAAACATACGTCTTATGCTGAGCATGAAGGTGTCGGCTTTGAAAACAGACGGCGGCGCGGAGCCAAGGCTTGCGGGGCTGACGCTGTCCGGAGCGGACGGCGACACTATGACGCTTGCGGTTGAGTGCCTGTTTGAAGCGATAGGGCATGAGCCGGAGAGCGAAATAGCCGCAGGGCTTATAAAGCTCGACGAGTCGGGATACGCCGATTCCGGCGAGGACTGCCTGACATGCGTGCCCGGGGTGTTTGTCGCCGGCGACCTGCGGGTTAAATCCGTAAGGCAGCTGACTACCGCCACATCCGACGGCGCGGTTGCAGCTTTGGCGGCATGCAGTTATTTAGACAGCCTCGGCGCTGACAATTGATACTTCTCATTTAAAACCCCTGTCGCATGTGCGGCGGGGGGTTTTTTAGCGCCTGACAGCGTCTTAACGCGCTTACTGCTTTTCTTTTTCAAGCATCCAGTTCAAAATGTCCTGCTCATCGAAAAGAATGTTTCCGCCCGCATGATAATAGCCGGTAAACCCCCTGTCTGCAAACCATTCGCTATCCGGAATCTGAATTTGCAGAAGCGAATCCGTTTCGTCCTTTCGACTTTATTATAAAAAAATCGAGACCCCCTTAGAAGTCTCGATTTGTTATAAACTATATACCTTTTGGTTAATAGGGCGTTAAGATAGGCAAGGACTATGGGCGGTTGTGCGCTGAGAGCTGCTGAGAAAGCATGCCAAATCCCAAACACCCCGCCTGCTTTTTCAAGCAGACGGGGTGTTATCTATGTCAATTTAGGCTTTTTAGTTGGCTTGCGCTTTTGATTATCTGTCGTAGTCGTACTCTATGATGTCGCCGGTGGTGGCGCTGATTGTGTACTCGTACTCCATGCCGTTGTAGTAGAACTCTATCTCGTAAACCTGCATTCCGTCGTCGTTCTCAAGCTTTGCCTTGGAGAAGGTCACAGACGAGGCGGAAACTCCTGCGTGGTCGGCGGCGATGGTCTTTGCCTTATCGACGCCTATGAAGGATGCGTTTCCTACATTGCCGGTATCAACTCTGAAAGCCTCTGAGCTTCTGCTCACTACCTTGCCGGTGGATGCGTTGATCTCGTACTCATACTCCCTGTCGGATGTGTAGAACTCTATGTCGTATACCTTTATGCCGTCGTCATAATCGAGCTTAGCCTTCTTATATGTCACCTCGGATGAGCTTACGCCGGCATCTGCAAGCGCTATTGCCTTTGCTTCATCGAGTGTCACATCGGTGCCGGATGTGGTGGTCTGTGTGCCCGACTGGCTGCCGGTTCTGAAGGCCTCTGAGCTTCTGCTCACTAC
>DDJI01000034.1 GCA_002338885.1 Ruminococcus sp. UBA1828
AAAAACAGGCAGAACTCTCTAAGAAAGTTGCTGCCGTCCATGCGCAGACTGTCATGGAACAAATCAAAGCCATGCCCTGCCCCGTGGAGCAGAAAGCGGAGTTGATTGAGGCCATCAAACGAATACATCAGCAAAGGGATGGGGCATAACCCCATCCCTTTGTGTTATCCTCTGATTTTCAGTCTGCGCCATGTCTGCTTGCAGATCTGTACCCGATCCTGCTCCCACCCTTGCAGCGTACCAAAGGGGACACCCAGTCGCCTGGCATATTCCACCTGGGTCATCTGACGCCGCCGGCGCATTTCTTTAATCTGTCGTCCCTGACCATTGTAGAGGAACAAATTAAACTCGTCCAGCAAATCCGTGACCGGCACGGCGAACAGCTCCGCGATCTTCTCCATCTTCTCGATGGGGTAGTAGTCCCGCCGGGTATTCTCATAGCCGGAATATGTGCTGCGGTCCAGACCGGCGTAGTCTGCCACATCTCTTTGCAGCAGACCATGCTGGTATCTGTACCACCGCAGCTTGTCCGCTATATTGTCGATTTGAGTTGGATCTGTGTAGATAAGATTGAACTTCTCCGCCTCCACCAGCGTGTGGGGCTGGACAAGCCGGAAACTATGAATATACAAGGGCGCGTAACTGACCACATCGAGAGCATAGCGTGTCATGACTATCATGCGTTCCGTAGGTTGGCAAAACACACGCCATTTATCCCTTAAGTCGGTGCGATCCGCCACATGATGGGGCAAAAGGTCCGCTACGATAGTGTAGCATTGCGGTTGCAAATGCGAATATTGCCCTGCTCCACAGCGTCGAGGACGGCATGAACAAAAGCGCAAGAAGTATTCCGAACTGCGCAGAGGATATGGTTGCTCCGGTTGTCGGCGACACAAACTTATTGCTGCAAAGCTGCTGCATGATCAGTCCCGCAACGCTCATCCCTATTCCCGTGCACAAGATTGCAAGGAGTCTCGGCAGTCTTGACACAACAAATATCTTTAACTGCTCACCGTTGCCCGCAAGCAGCTCTGCAGGCGTTATATTTATAACCCCGACAAACAATGACGCGCAGGACACTATGAGCAGCAAAACAGCTAAAACTATCGTGGATAAATATGCTTTTATAAGATCCTCCCCCTTTATAATTTTCAGTTAGCATATGCTAACTGCATGGTCAATAAAAAGCGCGGCGGCGATCGTAGTGTTGCGCATCGCCACTGCGCATAATGCAGCTTTTCAGCTTTTATGCCCTTCCCGAGAATCGGCAAAGGCAAGGGCGGAAGGCAAGCCTCCCGCCCACATCCCTTACGCAAGTGCCGCGCCCAAAGCGTTGCACTCCGCCAATGCGACATCATCCGGAGCGTCATTGCAGATGACGCTGTCGCACACCCTGTTTGCCCCGTCGTCATCACAGCGGGACTCCCAGGTGCGCATCCATTCTCCGTCGCCCCATCCGTATGAGCCGAAAAGGGCTATATTCTTTCCCTTGAGTTTTCCCTCGCAATCGGAAAACATCGGCTCAAATTCGCTTTCCTCCAACTGTTCTGTTCCCATGGAGGGGCAGCCGAACGCAATCGCATCGTATTTTTCGACTAAATCGGGCGAAAACTCCGCCGCAGTGAGCACGGAAACCTCCGCACCCTTTCCCTTCGCGCCGTCAGCCACCGCCGAAGCCATAGCCTCGGTATTGCCTGTTCCGCTCCAGTATACAACTGCTACTTTGCTCATTTTAAACAACATCCTTTCACTAAAGAGCTTTATGGTAGAAAATATCGGTCAGCCACTGTCAGCTGCTCGATAGGTTTCCCTTTTTTCCACTGCCGCGAATAGATCTTTTTGCACCGTTCGTACCTTTCAAAGGTGTTTTGCGCGGCCTTGACATCGCCGTATACCTTCCAGCATCCCACGCACTTGTGGTTGCACGCATGGTTGCGGATAAATCCCAAAACATCCTCCGGCGGATAGCTCAAAAACAAGCCGATTTCATGCGGAAACTCCTCTAAGCTGCTCAGCCGGTTGATAAGATGAACCACGCATCTGTCGGGGCACTCAGGCCTGTAGCCGCAGCTTATCAGCAGCTCCCTTGCGCGCTTGTCGCCCAGGTCAACCTCAAGCGAAGTCGGGCGGNNCGGTATGTATAAATCAGCGCACGCCCGCCGCTGACCTTGAGCGGCAGCACACGCACCCCTTTGGGCACAAGCTTTTTGTTCAGGCAGCGCAGCTCACCCATCAGCTCCGCACGGCACGGGCAGTCGCAGGAAAACAGGTTTCCCGTCTTTATCCCCGCCAGCGTTGGCGAGCAGTGATTTATTATCAAATCCTCCGACATGGCATTCCCTCACAAAATCGTATCGTCTGTTTGTCCGCTGCACGGCGCATAAAACGCCCCGGCAGTGTGCCGAGTGGCAAGACTTTTGCATGAAGGCATTATCAGCCTTAAATTGAAAAGTCTCGTATGCAGTTAGCCGCCGCTAACTGACAGTTACGATTATAAACAGTCACGTGGTAAATGTCAAGTGGGAAAACAAATTTTTTGTGAGCGAACAGCGTAAGGCGCCGAGGGCGCATGCGGCGGACTCAAGTTTTAAGGAGTGCCGCGCCTTGAAGCGGCTGTATGCAAAGCGCCGCGAATGCCGGCACCGTACTCAAATGCGCATCCGGCATGCACCGCAAAACAAAAGCGGCAAAGCCTTTGCCCTGCCGCTTTATGCGTATTGCGTTTGAGTTGCCGTCATCCGAACAAGCCTTTTTTCTTGTACGGCTCTTTTTGTATTGCGCCGACCTCATAGCCGGTTTTGCTGATGGCCTGCGCGAGTGCGCTTTCGTCAAGCTCCGTTTCGGATACGATTACCGTCTCGTTTTTGCTGCGGGAGGAGCTGACCTTCTTTACCGGAAAGGCATTTCTCACCGCATCGTTCACGTGAGCCTCGCACATCCCGCACATCATTCCGTTTACCTCAACTGTGTACTTCCACATAGTTTGCATACCCTCCTTGATATATTGCCGCTGCACATACATGCATGCGCAGATTCAGTTAGCTTTCACTAACCACATTATATACTCTATGCACATTGATTTCAAGTATGCGGCGCGAGAGTTTTTGCAAATGTATCAAACAGAGCTTGACCGCGCAAACACGCGCATTTATAATCAAACATAGAAAGACGTTTAACTTGAAAAATCAATTGAAAAAGATAGGAGAAAAATATGCCTGTTGAACTGTGGCAGGGGCTGCTCATACCCTTTGCCGGAACGGCGCTCGGCTCTGCCTGCGTCATATTCTTAAAGAACAATTTAAGCGACACACTTCAGCGCGCGCTCACGGGATTTGCTGCGGGTGTGATGGTTGCGGCGTCGGTGTGGAGCCTTCTTCTGCCCGCCATGGAGCAGTCGCAAAGCATGGGAAAGTGGTCGTTTGTGCCGGCCGTTGCGGGATTCTGGCTCGGCATACTCTTCCTTTTGGGACTTGACCGGCTGATTCCGCATCTTCACCGAGGCAGCACGGAGGCGGAGGGCGTAAAGAGCCGCCTCAAAAGGACAACCATGCTCACCCTTGCGGTGGCACTGCACAACATACCGGAGGGAATGGCTGTGGGCGCGGTCTACGCGGGATGGCTTTACGGCGACAGCAGCATCACGCTTGCGGGTGCGCTGAGCCTTTCTTTGGGAATAGCTATACAAAACTTCCCCGAGGGAGCTATAATATCCCTTCCGCTCAGGGCGGAGGGACTTTCAAAGCCGCGCGCGTTCCTGTATGGAGCGCTGTCCGGCATAGTCGAGCCCATGGGAGCGCTTTTGACGGTGCTTCTTGCGGCGGNNCGTTATGGTGCCGGTTCTGCCATATGCGCTAAGCTTTGCCGCCGGCGCCATGATATACGTGGTGGTAGAGGAGCTGATACCCGAAATGTCGTCGGGAAAGCATTCAAACGTGGGGACAGTGCTTTTCGCCGCGGGATTTACGCTCATGATGACCTTAGACGTTGCCCTCGGCGGGTAAAAATTAAGATATTCGGCATGCGCGGCGCACTTGAAATTTAAAAGAAAAGGACTACAATGAAAGTGAATCAAGCGTTGACCGAGAAAGGAGCGTTGGCATGAAAACCGGAGTTATAGATGTCGGCGGCGGAATGAGAGGAATATATGCCGCCGGAGTTTTCGATTATTTCATGGACAAGGGCATAAAGTTTGACGTCGGAATAGGCGTGTCGGCGGGAAGTGCGAATCTGTGCTCCTACGCCGCGCATCAAAGGGGCAGAAACTACGTCTTTTACACGCAGTATGCGTTCAGAAAGCAGTACATGAGCCTTAGCAATTTTATTAAAAAAGGCTCGTTTGTGGATATGGACTATGTGTACGGCACGCTTTGCCGCAAGGACGGGGAAAACCCTCTTGACTACCCTGCCCTGCGAGACAACCCGATGGAGCTGTATGTAGTTGCGACAAACGCCGAAACCGGCGAGGCCAAATACTTCGACAAAAGCGACATAAGGCAGGACGACTACAAAATAATGGGCGCGTCATGCACCATACCGTTTGTATGCAGACCATACTCCGTCGGCGACTGCGCATACTTTGACGGAGCGCTCAGCGACCCCGTGCCCATAAAGAAAGCCTTTGAGCTTGGATGCGACAAAGCGGTTCTTATTCTGACAAAGCCGAGGGACACAATAAGAGGCTCGAAAAAGGACGACTGCATTGCAAGCATGATAAAAAGAAAATACCCCAAAGCCGCCGCGCAGATGCGCCTTAGGGCACAGCGTTACAACGAGTGCGTTGACCTCGCAAAGGAATACGAGGCAAGGGGCAAGGTCTTGATAATCTCCCCCGACGACACATGCGGCGTGGACACGCTTAAAAGGGACAAGCAGTGCATGGACCGCCTCTACCTTAAAGGCTACGACGACGCGCAGGAGATATTTAAGTTTTTGTAAACTCGCGGGTTTGCCTGCCTCATTGAAATATAACGCGAAATATGCTTATAATAATATAGAAATCACTTTGAAAGGGTGTGCACAATATGTCATTCATCAATAAGAGCTTTATGCTCCAAAACGACACCGCCAAGCACCTGTACAGGGAATACGCAAAGGATCAGCCGATTATCGACTACCACTGCCACATAGATCCCCGTGAAATATACGAGGACAAGCGGTTTGAAAACATAACCGAGCTGTGGCTCGGCGCAGACCACTACAAATGGAGGCTTGTGCGTTCAAACGGAGTTCCGGAGCAGGAGATAACCGGAAACGCCGACCCGAAAACCAAGTTCATGCGGTTTGCCGAGGCGCTGTCAAAGTCAATAGGAAATCCGATGTACCATTGGACGCACCTTGAGCTCAAGCGCTACTTTGACTATGACGGCATACTTTCTCCCGAAACGGCGGATCAGGTATACGAGCTTTGCAACGAAAAGCTCAAAGACCCGTCAATGAGCGCAAGGGGTCTTATCGAGCGCTCAAACGTAAAGATGATAGGCACGACGGACGACCCGTCGGACAGCCTTGAGTGGCACAAAAAAATTGCGGAGGACAAGAGCTTTAAAACGCTTGTTTTGCCCTCATTCCGGCCGGACAAGTACATCGCAATCGACAAGGCGGGATTTAAGGACGCCGTATCAAAACTTGCGGCCGCCGCCGACGCCGAGATAAACTCCGCCGCAGACTTGATGGACGCGCTTGACAAGCGGCTCGACTTCTTCTGCGAAAACGGCTGTGCAGCCACCGACCACGGTCTTGACTACATGGTATACTCCCCCGCCGACGAATCGGAGGTAAACAGGGTGTTCCTAAAAGCCATGAGCGGCGAAAAGGTATCACGCGAAGAGGCAAGCGAATACAAGACTGCGGTTATGTTGCACCTCGGCAGGCAGTATGCAAAGCGCGACATAGTCATGCAGATACACTTTAACGTGCAGAGAAACCCCAACTCGCGCATGATGAGCGCCATCGGAGCGGACACCGGCTTTGACTGCATGAGGACGGAGGACGGAGCCGTTAAGCTCACCGAATTTTTAAACGCGCTCGACCAAACAAACGAGCTTCCTAAGACTATTCTCTACTCCTTAAATCCCCACGACAACGAGGCCATCGACACCATCATAGGCAGCTTCCAGGGCGCTCTTGCGGACGGAACGTACATCCCCGGCAAGATTCAGCACGGTGCGGCATGGTGGTTCTCCGACACCAAATCGGGCATGGAGGCGCACATAAAGTCGCTTGCGAACCTGTCCATACTCGGCAACTTCATAGGCATGCTCACCGACTCAAGGAGCTTTTTGTCCTATACCCGCCACGAATACTTCCGCCGCATACTTTGCAACATCATAGGCGAGTGGGTGGAAAACGGCGAGTATCCCGACGATGAGAACGCGCTTGGAAAAATCATTTCCGATATATGCTATGGCAACGCCGCAAGGCACTTTAAAATTCCCTGATATATACGCATCAAACGTGACCTCTTCGGCGCAAACAGCCGCTGAGGTCTCTTATTTGACAGTAAGGCGCAACATAGTTGCAAAAAATTTAGCTAAAATTTCTGAAAAGCGGTTTACAACGTAAAACAAATGGATTATAATATAACCAACATAACAATTGAATGAACCACTTGAAGTATGCTGCATGAAAATACAGCACATTGGCTCATATTTCAACCTGTTATGAGTCCGGAGGACATTATGAACAGCACAAATAATACAAATAATGATGTAAAAAGAGCAAACGGCAAAAAGGGCGGAACAGCTTTTGCGGTGATCTTGATTTTAGTGGTGATTGTCGTAGCAGCAGCCGTCGCCGTGAGCATGCTTGACAATAAAACGGCAGATGACGGCAGTTTGGACACGCCCGACACGGAAAGCGTCACAACTGCGGCGGAAGAGCCTGCCGACACCACTTCAAGCCCGACAACAGAGCCGGACGTCGATGATACGGCAAGCGATAAAACATCCGCTGCAACCGCCTCGGAGTCTAAGGACTCGGAGCCTGCGGGTGACGGCGAGCTAAACGAGCAGGGCTATTACACCGTCAGCGGAATTATAAAAGACGCCGCCATGCATACGGTTCTTGTAGAGGCGGAGGACGGCACAGAGTATCCGTTCCACACCGACGGAGCGCAGATAATAACCGGCCTTACGGGATATATTTTAGGCAATCCCGTGACGGTATACTACACCGGTGAGCTTGACTTCGGCGGCTCCCCCATTGCGTCAAAGATAATCGTATACGACCTGCCGGAGAACAACCCCGATGCGCAGATATACCGCCGTGCGCTTGACATGGTGGCAACCATGAGCGTAGAGCAGAGGGTGGGACAGATGTTTATCGCCCGCTGTCCGGATGAGGACGCAGCCCGAAAAGCATCGCAGTACATGCTCGGCGGATACATCCTGTACGGTGAGGATTTTGAAAACAAGTCCCGTGAAGAAGTAAAGAGCATGATAGACGAGTACCAAAGCGCATCCGATATTCCGATGTTCATAGGCGTTGATGAGGAGGGCGGAACGGTAAACCGCATAAGCGTCAACGAAAATCTGCGGGACGAACCGTTTAAGTCCCCGCAGGAGCTGTATGAGGAGGGCGGATTTGAGCTTATAGCAAGCGACACGCGCGAAAAGTGCAAACTGCTTAAAGACCTCGGAATAAACCTCAACTTTGCGCCGGTGTGCGACGTGTCAACCGACCCGAACGACTTTATCTATCCGAGGAGCTTCGGAGCCGACGCGCATAGCACGTCCGAGTATGTAAAAACCGTCGTTGAGGTTATGAAAGAAGAGGGCGTAGGCAGCGTGCTGAAGCACTTCCCGGGATGCGGCGGCAACGGCGACACGCATACTTCGGTTGTGTATGACGAAAGACCCATAGAGACGTTTGAGGAGTCGGACTTCCTGCCGTTTGAGGCGGGAATAGCTGCCGGCGCAGATATGATCTTAGTCTCGCACAACGTGGTGGAGTGCATCGATCCGGAAAGCCCCGCATCGCTGTCGTGGGATATCCATTACGACATACTCAGGAACGAGCTTGGATTTGAGGGCGTGATCATAACAGACGAGCTGTCAATGGAGGGCGTGAGCGAGTTTGCCTCGGACGAGGATATAGCGGTGGAGGCGGTGAGAGTCGGCAACGACATGCTTTGCTGCACCGACTTTGAAACTCAGATCCCCGCCGTCATAGATGCGATAAACGAGCACGAGCTGTCCCTTGACACGATAAACGACGCGGTAGTGCGAATACTCGTGCTGAAAATTAAACTGGGCATACTGTAAACCGCGCAAGCCGGTATGCCTTTAAGGGGAGAAGTGAATATGAACAGGCGTTTTAAAACAAAGCTCGCTTTAATGAGCATACCGGCCGCTGCGGGATTTATTATATTTTACGTGGTGCCGTTCTTTCGGAGCGTGGGATACTCCTTCGTGGGGAGAATGGTGGACAAAAAGTTTGTCGGCTTTCAAAACTACATAGAGCTGTTTCAGAATGAATACTTCCGCATGGCGCTTNNCGCGTCACGCTGATACTCATAATATCGCTTGCGCTGTCTGCGGGGCTTGTCAAGCTTTCAAGCACGTTTTCATTCATAAAAAGCTTTTTCGTCATGCCGTATGTCTTGCCGTCGGCGAGCATAATTTTCTTCTGGCAGCTGTTTTTCGACACGGAGCGATACGTAGCCCTTGAAAAGATAGACGGACTGGGCGGATTCTTTGAAGTGCTGCCCCTTTACGTGATATTCCTTTGGAAAAACATCGGAATAAACATCATCCTGATAACATCCGCAATGGTAAAGGTTCAGCAGGAGGTGTACGAGGCTGCGGTTCTCGACGGAGCGCACGGCGTAAAGCTCTTCACAAAAATCACCATGCCCCTCATATCCCCAACGCTCTACTTTGTGGGTGTGCTGTCAGCCTGTGTCAGACCCTGAAGCAGCCTGGCAGAGAAATGCCTTNNGTGTGCTGTCCTTTGTAAACTCGCTCAAGATATTTAAGGAGAGCTACCTTTTCTACAATTCAAGCTACCCGCCAAACACCGCATACATGATACAAAATTTCATGAACAATCACTTCCAAAAGCTGAACTATCAGACTCTCTCTACGGCTGTGGTGATATTCACTCTGGTCATGGCGGTGATAATCTTCCTNNAAAATAAGATGTCGGAGGGAACGTACTGATGGCAAACGATAAAATCGCCGTAAAGGCCCGTAAGTCAGATACCCTTCGCTCAGCCGCTCATAAAACCGCGGGAGCGGCAAGGACAAAAAGAAAGATATTCGGAATAGTGCGGCTTGTCGTGCTGTCGCTCTTTGCGGTGTTCTTTGCAATACCCGTGATCACAACCGCCATACGTTCCTTCAGCTTTGAGGGCAGAATAGGCCTTAAACAGTATTGGGAGCTGTTTGTGACAAACTTCACATACCTCGATTACTTTTGGAACTCCGTCATATATGCGGTGTCCACAACCGTTGTGTGCATACTGATATCCATACCGATAGGGTTCTTGTTTGCAAAGGTAAGATTTCGAGGAAGAGACGGCTTGTTCTTTGTGTTCATACTTGTGATGATGCTGCCGTTTCAGGCGACACTTCTGCCGAACTACATACAGCTGCGCGACTTCAACATGCTAAACACCCCGTTTGCGCTGTCAGTGCCTATGATGTTTTCTCCCTTTGCGGTATTTTTGCTGCGGCAGTTTATGAAAACCATTCCCGACAGCCTTATAGATGCGACGCTTATAGACACATCGTCGGTCATAAAAACCTTCCGCTACGCCATTTTGCCAAATATCAAGCCTGCGATAGTATCCCTGTCGATACTCATCTTCTGCGAGAGCTGGAACATGGTAGACCAGGCGCTCATATTCTCCATGGACAACGACATGATCATGCCGCTGTCGGTTGTTCTCTCAGAGATACCGGAAAACGTCAAGTATGCGGGAAGCACCGTTTACATGTTCCCGGTCATAATGCTGTTTGTCATGTTCAGAGAGGCGCTTGAGCAATCAATGGAAAGCTACAAGCTGTAAGGAGGACGCCATGCACAAGATAGTAACAGTGACGCTCACCGCCATAAGCATTGCGTTTTGTGCCGTGATACTCTTCTTCACATTTTTCGGAGAACGCCTTTACTACGACACAAAGCCAAAAGTGGAGTATGTCTCGCTTTCAATGAGCGTCAACGGAAACAGGATAGTCCCCGCCTCGGCGGTGTACGAAGAGGGCGGAAAGAGCTATGTTTACGCCATAGTCCCCACAACCGGCTTTTCGGCGCAGATATACACCCTTTCAAAGATTGAAATAACGGTGAACGAGACAGTGGAGGACTACATATACCCGGGCGAAAATGCGCTGATCACAGTAGTGGACACGCTCCCCTCTCCCGGGCTGAACGTGGTGTCAAAGTGCAACGAAGAGATATCGGACGGCATAAGAGTGCTGCCGGTTGAGAGCCTTGAATAAAAAACAAAAAGGAGAACACCCATGCTAAGACGACTACTTGCGATTTTTTGCTGCATAGCCGCGGCGGGAACGGCGCTTTCGGGATGCGCAGGCATGTTTAAAGCAAACTACTCAGACGATGAGCCGAACGTCACATACTCAACCGACACGACATCTGCGTCAGAAAGCGGAGAAAGCTATGAAAACCGTGACATTGTTGTGGGGTATTACAGCTATGATGCGGTGCGCATAGAAGCTCTTATTTCGGCATTTGAGGCGAGTGCCGGCGTGAGCGTGGGAAGGCATGCTGTGTCCGTTACGGACGCCACCATGATCAGCGACCTGCTTCTTGACGACGACAACCAAATAGACGTATTCTTCACATCTACCGTTGACATCTACAAGTTTATAAGGGACAAGGAGTATGTGGAGCTGAACGGGTTTGAAAGCCTTAAAGAAAAGCTCGACTCCATGGAGTATACAAAGACCGCCGCCGCGTATGAGGGAAGCTATTTCGGCGTCCCGTGCGGAGGCTCCTTAACCGATTCGTCTAAGATAACATCCTACGCCGACACACTGCAAAAGTACATTTGCAAAAACATCGACCTGATAAACGGCGTAAACCGTGATTCGAGCGGAGACGAGCTGACGGCGGTTGTAAAGCATCTTTTGAGCAACCCCGAGGACACGGCTGACGCGCCGTTTTACACCGATTTCAACTACAAAATGTATCTGTGCGATTACTTTATGATAAGCCCCGACTGCGATAATACCGCGCTTGCGGCGGAGTTTTTGGAGATGGTTTTCGACTACTATAACGGCGAGCTGGCGCTTGAGGATGAGAGCGGAAACGAGCTTTTGCCCGAGACGACATACCCTGAGGATGCAGACATGAGCGAAACACTCCCCGGATGGAACTCGACGTATTCCGGCGCGGTTTATCCGATATCGTCGATAATGTTCTCACAGCCGTACTATGGTGAAACGGATGAGGAGATAGCGGCGCTTGTTGCGGATGCTATAGCTCAGGTCGCCGCGAGCATGGAATGAATATGGATGAATGCGAAGCGAATATAGAATGGTGCATTGTTGATGCGTGATGCGCATGCCGTGTCGGATGTTGTGAGCCGATGCGGCATGTACGCTGCAAATAAAAATAAACCGGCAGAGCACGGCGATGATTGTGCTGCGCATGCATAAGAATACGACATGTGTACATATGCATTCGTATGTGCTCATATGTGCACGTATGAATTAAACTTATTTAATTCAAAAAAGGCTTGACAATTTACCATAATGCTATTATAATCAATATGTTGCACGCTGAAAGGACGGACGCATTAAGGCAGACGAAGGGGCGTGCGGATGAGGATAAAATGTTACAGATTCATCACGGAGAAATACCCAAGTGGTGAAGGGGCTCCCCTGCTAAGGGAGTAGGTCGGGATTTCCGGCGCGAGGGTTCAAATCCCTCTTTCTCCGCCAAGTAAAAAAGACAGGCGCATGCCTGTCTTTTTTACTTTATGAATAAAGGATTTGAACCCGAGCAGAGGGGACCGGCGCGGGCAACGCATCCGACCGCCGCCTGCGGCGGAAAAAGGGAGGATGCGTTGGCGAAACGGTCGGCAAAGACAAGGCAAATTGTGAACTTGCAGCCCGCCGAACGAAACGAACCTATGATAAGCACAGGCTTTGGCGTCAGCCAAAGCCTGGAGCCGTAAGCGTTGAGAGGGCAAAAGTGCGGTTAACTTTCAGCAGCAGGAATAATTCTGCAATAAGAAAGACAGGCGCATGCCTGTCTTTTTTACTTTATGAATAAAAAGCGTTCCTTGACTTTCACCGACCTGCGAAGCACCGCACATTGCACATCTCGCAAATTAAATGTATTGCGTTTGTAAGTACAATCGTGTATAATAAGAGTAAAAAAGAATGTGTTAATTTCGGAAGGAGCTTTGAATATGCCAAAATCAGCAAACCTATATGCGCGCATCGAACCCGAGGTCAAAGAGCAGGCGGAAGCCATCCTCAGTGCCTTGGGCATTCCGGCATCCAATGCCATCACTATGTTTTACAAACAAATTATTCTACAGCGCGGACTGCCCTTTGAAGTAAAACTGCCGGATCACCCGCTGGACATCAGCCGCATGAGCGCGACACAGCTTGATTCCGAGCTTGAAAAAGGCTATGAACAAATGAAGTCCGGTCAAGCCGTCTCTGCAAAGCAAGCGTTTGACGAGTTGCAAGAGGATGCAAACTTATGAGCTATGAGGTGATGCTGACACCGAATGCTAAGCGCGACCTGCAAGAAATCTACCGCTACATCGCGGTAGAGATGCAAGCAGAGCAAAGCGCCAACACTCAGTTGACTCGCTTAAAGGAAAGTATACTCAAGCTGGACGAAATGCCGGAGCGGTTTAGAGTCTACGACAGGGAACCGTGGCGCAGCCGCAACCTTCACATCATGCAGGTGGACAATTACCTTGTGTTTTATATCCCGAATAACGTGAATAAAACTGTTGTTGTGCTCCGCATTATGTACGGCAGGCAAGATGTTGACGCCCAACTCCACGGCAGCATGTGATAAAGGCGTTTATTATTGACTAAGCCGCCAAAGGCAAAAAACTTACACTCGCAGCTGTATTACACTTGCAGCTGTATTACACTCGCAGCTGTATTACACTTGCAGCTGTATTACCCGCCACGCTACGCAAACCTATGAAAATCACAGGCTTTGGCTGATGCCAAAGCCTGTTTATACTTTCTTCTTCTGCGATTTTAGCTGACGTATCTGCTCCTTGCCATGCTGCACCTGAGCGTACACTTCCATTATGCTTTCCACTCTTTCGTCGCTCCGCAGCTGCGACATGTCCTCGCCGCACATCTCCATCAGCGCGACAAAATGCCCAACGGAATTTTGCCCCTTTAACATCGCCTCCAGAGGAGTCAGCTGCCCACGCTCGGCATCTATTTTCCTGTCAATCTCCTCGTTACCGCACTCTATACCGATTTTCTTGATCTGTATGCGCAGCTTTTTAATCGCCCGCACAAATAAATACAAAACAAACAGCCCGAGCACCGGAGACAGCACGGTGAGCACTCCTATAGTTTTATCGTCAAATACTATTTCCGCATCGCCGACTGCATAGCAAAACAGCACCGTGAAAGCCGCTGTCGCAACCACCGAGGGCATCATCCGAATCTTTTTTATACCGCCTGCTTCAACCTTCATCAAAAGCATCGTCACAACGCAGACAGCCACCCAGATCAAAAACGCCACGGTTGCATACCACGGCAAATGCTCCAAGAAAAGATACAGCACCGTCGGGAAGCCCACAAAAGCAACTGCCACTAAAACGAGTAAACTCCAAATCATCTTTGTGCCCCCTATCAGCTCTCGATGCTCTGCTGCCACGCCACAAGCTCATCTTTTTTGCCGACAACCGTCAGCCACGCCTCGAACTGTGGGCACATCACGCCGTCATCGTCAATCAACGCCTTGCAAAATTCCTCAAACTCATCGTACGATGAACCGCACAGCGCCTCTGCATACTCCGCAAGTTCTGATGTGCGCTCAAAGACCTTGCCCCACATCATCAGCTGCCTGTTGCCGGAAAGCAGATAGGCCACTTTGTAATAGTTTGTAAGCGTTTCATGCGTGCTGCGCCTTTTTTCATGGACATTCTCAAACTCCGAAACGGCGGCAATCAAATCGCTGTCCTCCGGCTTTTTCTTTGAAAGATAGTCGCTTAACAGCCTGTTTCTGAGTATGCTCGCCCAGTATGGATAGCTTGAAACATCATCGCACCTGAGCTTGTCAAGCATGTCAAACCCCAACTCGGACAGTGACGCGTAGTTTCGCCCTCTCCAGTGAAATCCCTCTAATTCCGGATACGCTTTATAAATAAAATTCCAAAAAGACCTGTCCTCATTTCCGGTATGCTGCTTTTCCACCTCACATATTGTGGCGTTTGCGCCGATTGCAAGGCAGGAATTTTCAAAGGCATCTGCGAGCACGCTGTTGTAAAGATGCATTTTTCCGTACTCCCCGAAACGAGTTGTCAAGGAC
>DDJI01000057.1:0-2116 GCA_002338885.1 Ruminococcus sp. UBA1828
GAAGAACAAGTTGAGACGGTTGTCTTGCTTTCCAAGTAAAATACGCCTCACCGCCCTCTGAAAGCTGTTGGTGTCATGCCTTCGGAGCGCTTGAATATTTCGCAGAAATAGCTGACGTCCTCAAACCCGCAAGCCGGAGCAATCTCCTTGATCAGCATGTCTGTGCTTTTTAAAAGCTCTTTGCTCTTGCCTATCCTCACGACGTTGATATACTCTGTAAGCGTTTGCCCCGTAAGGCTTTTGAAGATGTTGCACAGATGCTGCGGTGTCACTTTTACTTTCTGCGCAAGCGTTTCAAGCGGAATTACCTCAGCGTAGTGAGTGCTTATATATGCAAAAACCGGCTTTAGCCTCTCTGCTTTGTGCGTCAGGGCGGGCGCTTGCTTTGTAAATGCGTTTATATAAATATTGAGAAGAATTTGATAAACTATGCCCGATGAGATTATGTATTTCATCGGGTTTTCTGTTATTGCCGTTTCAAAAAGCTTGGATGTCAGCTCAAGTATGTCGTTTGGATATGCAAGTGAATATATCCCCGAATGTTCCGCTTTCATTACGTTTTTAATAAACTCTGCGGTTTGAGCACCGTCAAAAATTACCCAGTCGACTATCCACTTACCATCAACAGACATGTACTCGTGCGGCTCGTTTGGCAGCAAAAGCATGCCTTGTCCCTTGGATATGCCGTATTTTTTGCCTTGCAGCCACACCTCTCCGCTGCCCTCACGGCATTGTATCCATTGATAAAACGGGTAAACCCACTCGGTTTCCTCACGCCCGCCCGGGCGCTTAACATGCTCTTGCTCGTAGAAGCATCCCACACCGGCAAAACCGTAGGGAAGCTTTTTTCTGTATTC
This sequence comes from Ruminococcus sp. UBA1828, assembly GCA_002338885.1. Classification (GTDB taxonomy): domain Bacteria; phylum Bacillota; class Clostridia; order Oscillospirales; family Ruminococcaceae; genus Faeciplasma; species Faeciplasma gallinarum. The sequence goes on from DDJI01000057.1 coordinate 858, forward strand.
ATCCGTAGCGGAAAAGAAAAATCTCAGCATAAAATCACCTCTGAAAAAAGTATATCGCTGCTTTATATATAGGTCAATATGCAATCTTAAAATAGCCGTATAATTCTTAAAAAAATTCGATTGATATTGAGTTTTAAGCATTTTATAATTTTAATATAACAAAATCATAAGGGAGGTATAAGGCATGCGCAGGGGATTACCGTTTACGANNTGCAGCAGTGGTTGTATCAATGCTGTTCTTATTCGGCTGCAAAGCTGACAAAACTAAGCAGTCAGACAATGAATCGCAGATACAAGACACCGGTCTATACGAATATGAATTAGAGAATATGGAAAGAGAAGTAATCAATTTTAACACGGATTGGCCTTATGCGCCTGCCGATTATAAAAATGGTGAGGCGGTCGATCTCGACGACAGTGAGTTTGAGGCTGTGAGCCCCCCTCACGCGAATAAGATAATTGAGAAGCACAAAGGACCTGAATTTGAAAAGGAAATAGAGTCTTATCGCTTCGTTTCGTGGTATAGACGCCATTTTGAAATTGACGAAAGCTACCTTGACAAGCGCGTCTTTGTCGAATTTGAAGGTGTTGCAACGGTTGCGGATGTGTACGTAAACGGAGAATATGTCGACACCCATAAGGGCGCGTACACAGGATTTACAGTCGATATAACCGACTATATTCACGAGGGTGCAAATGTTTTGGCTGTCAGGGTTGACTCGGAGCGTCAGACTGAGGTTCCTCCTGAGGGCGGCAATGTGGATTATTGCCTGTTCGGCGGAATTGTCCGTGATGTCAATATGATTGTGACATCACCTGCATACATCTCAAATACCTTCATCACAACTCCGGAGCTTTCAGCGGAGTCGGGAAAGGCGGCGTTTGAGGTTACCGTAAACAATTTGTACGATACCGAAAAAACGCTTTCTGTTACAGCGGAAATATTAGATAACGACGGCACTGTTGTTGCTGAGTTTTCGGATGAGCATTCTGTTGCGCCAAATAGCGAAGTTGTTTTTGAATCTGTCAGCGATGCAATTCTATAGCCTAATCTTTGGAGCACGGATGATCCGTATTTGTACACCGTCAGAGTAACCCTTTCCGAGGGAGATGCCACCATAGACAGCGTGTGGTATGGCTCTACGGCGCCGAGCCACGGAATTATGATTTTAAACCTTGACGGAGAAGAGCAGGAAATTGACTGTTACAGCGAGGAACGACGTGATTCGGTTGTGATATTTGATTCCGGAGAAATTGAA
>DDJI01000057.1:2152-4017 GCA_002338885.1 Ruminococcus sp. UBA1828
GCATCTCCCAGGTTCATAAACGTAGACAGAGTGAGAGTATATCAAACAAAATAACATAGTTTGTGTGAGATGTTTAAAACATCAAAAATGCGCTCGGGTCGTGATGATCCGAGCGTACTTTCTGCCTGAAAACAATGCCTGTAAGCAAATCCATGCCGAAAAATAAGATAAGTGCAGTGTGCAGATGCGCACTGCCATGGCAATTACAGTGAGTTTAAATAATCGAGCAGGGGAGTCAGATATTTTTTATCCGTCCAGTCGCAGCTTTGCCCCTGCGCACACATGAGCGCCTTCATCCACGGCTCGTAAGTGGCGGGGTCTTTTTTGGATATCGATTTTTGAAGCATTCTGCACAGCGTCCTGTCAATAAACGTCATGCTGCTTTCGTCCCATGCGCCTCTTGCATAAAACACCGGAACGTCCTTTAGCTCGTTTGAAAGATTGTGCGCTTTGACCTCTTCAAATGCGTTTTTATCGTAAGGAGACGCCCCCACGCACAGTATCGCCAAGTTCTTCCCGCTCAGCATTCCTATGTTCTTTTTTAAAAATTTGATTCCCGCTATGCCTGATGCGTAGATTCCTCCGCACAGGACTACCGTGTCATACTTTGATACCTCGCCTATATCAGCCTTGGAAACCTCTGTGCACGGATATCCCGTCTGCTCCCCAAGCCACTGCGCATACTTTTTTGTCGCTCCGTACTTAGATTGATAAATGATAATTCCTGTTTTCATGGTGCACCTCTCCTTGTGAAAGCTAAATTACAAATAGTATAATGTCAGTCGTCATTTTTCAACGCCTGCTCAAGGAAAGCCTTGTAGGCAAGCTCCTGATGCGTATATATTTCAGATGCCGATATTCCCGGCGATGTGACTGAAAATATGGTGCCTATTCCTATCGTGTAAATTAAAATGTTCAAATGCAACTCTATCGCTTTCTCGGTGCTGATGTTCAGATCCTTGGAAATGTATTCGGCAATCTGCGGGTTTGCCTCCGAACGATATAAGTCTTTAAGCGAAGATATTCCCTCGCGCTTGTGCAAAATAAATATTTTGAACAGATTCGGCTCGTCCTGAGCAAGCTGAATGTATGCTTTTCCTGTGCTGCGGAACATGTCGTCTTTATCAATGCGCGCCGCTACATATTCACTTATAAAAGCGTCTACCCGCTCTACTACGTCACGCTTCAGATCCTCCATGCTGTTGCAGTAGCTGTATATGGGTTGGACAGAGCATCCGATGTTGTCGGCGATGTTCTTAACCATAACCTGCTCCATGCCATACCTTCTTGCAATGTCAAAGGCGGCGTCAACAACACTTTCTTTTGTTATTCTTTGCTTTGGCATCTTTGATCACCTCCGAAATAAAAGAGTTATATAAATTGCTTATATAATCATTGTACCTGACGGTTTGCCGGCTGTCAATCTCTATAAGGCGAGCAATCGTACATTTAAATCCGAACTGATTTGCTTATAACATAGCCATGACTTGTGTAATAAATATCCACAGTCCGCAAAATAATAAGCGATATATTTTATCACGTGATATTTTATCACGTGCATTGCTTTACTCGGCAAGGGCATGCCGAAAAAAATCCGCACCGGACAAACTGGCCGATGCGGAATCTTTTATTTTGTTTTTAGCTTATGACTTTTGCCGTTAGCTCTTATTTGCCTTTTTGTGCTTTTTAATCACAACTATAATTATGATCACTGCTGCGATGACTACTATAACGGGAACGGCTATAATTGCGACTTTGGTCAAAGTCTCTTTTATCTGTTCGACCCTTGCAGCCTTTTCGGCAGCGGCCTCTTCCTCTTCCTGACCTTCATATCTTACGTCAAGAAGTGCAACGCTTGAGATGCC
>DDJI01000046.1 GCA_002338885.1 Ruminococcus sp. UBA1828
GCATAATTATATTTTTTTGATTTAATGATTTTTGTACATTGATTTTCTTGTGAATTTTCAGATGCCCGCATCAAATAAATTTATCGTCAAATTTAACAATACGTCTTGCGATAATCATATAAATGCAAAGCAATTTAGACAAATTGTTTTTGGACGAGCCGGCACTGCTGCGATTTGCTTTTTTAAAGCGGCAGTACTAAAATGATATCAAACCAAAAGGGGGAGTGATTATTATGAAGAACAGAAAGCTTGCGCTGATTATTGCTGTCGGCTTGATGGCGGCGCTTTGCTTTGTGGGAAATTACATTCAGATAAAGATACCTAACGGCGTGCTCATAACGAGAATACACTTCGGAAACTCCATGTGCTTGCTTGCGGGTCTTTTGTTCGGCGGAATACCCGGAGGTCTTGCATCGGGAATAGGCGCGGGATTATATGACCTGCTCGATCCTGTGTACATTGTGTCTGCACCGTTTACCTTCCTGTCAAAGTTTGCAATGGGCTTTTTGTGCGGCGTGTTGGCTGCGAAGTACAAAAATCATCCTAAGACCAACAAGTCTTTCACGGGAGTCGTGCTCAGCGCAGTAGCCGGACAGATCACTTATATTGTGCTGTACCTAATGAACACATACATCGGTCAGCTGCTTTTGGGCGCACCTGTGGAAACCGCCCTTACGGCTGTTGCCACAAACGCAATAACATCAAGCGTCAACGCCGTAATCGCCGTGGTTGTGTCGGTCCCGCTGTTCTATGCTTTGAAGAAACCGCTGATGTCAACCTATTTCTCCGAGCTTATCACGGCTGTGCCGAAAAAACAGCTGCGCTGGTACGTATGGCTTATAATCGCTTTGGCGTTTTTGGCTGTGGCAGTTGCGTTCATATTCTTGGCGCAGATGCTAAAGCAGTGATGCGTTCTCAATAAGCTTCATATCCCGCCGCATATTTTGCGCGGCGGGTTTGTTTTTAAAGCTTCGTTTCCTTTAAGAAACTTTTTATGCTTGTGTTTTAAGCTCTTTGAGAGATGCACGGGCAATAAACTTGATTTTCATCTGCCGCCATGGTAAACTTATCGGGACAAATGTATTACAACAGGGGAGGAAAGCATCTATGGAATGGAAAGAGCTAAAGATATATACTACTCACGAAGGTGTTGAGCCGCTCACAAACGCGCTCATAAGCTTTGGAATAGACGGGTTCGTCATAAACGATCCGGAGGATATAAAGGAATTTGAGAGGAACAAAAACGCATCATGGGATTATATAGGCGAGGAAGTCTGGCAGATGTGCGGCAAGGACACCTATATAACGGTGTACGTTCCGGACAGCGAGGACGGCATAAATATGCTCGAGGCGGTGCGGTCGGCGGTAAATGCGCTTAAAGTGGCTGAAAACGCAGACATGTACGGAACGCTTGAGATAAGAAGCGGAAATATCAAGGAAGAGGACTGGGCTAACAACTGGAAGCAGTATTTTAAGCCGCTCAACGTCGGAAACAGACTTGTGATAAAGCCGTCGTGGGAACAGCTCGGAGCCGATAACGACAGGGTAGTGCTGGAGCTTGATCCGGAAAACAGCTTCGGAACGGGAAGGCATCATACCACAAGACTTTGCCTTGAGCTTGTGGAAAAGTACGTTAAGGACGGCGACAGGGTCTGCGATCTCGGCTGCGGAAGCGGCATAATCTCAATTGCGGCGGTGCTGTTGGGAGCAAAGAGCGCAGTTGCTGTCGATATTTCGCCCGATGCTGCCGTCACGGCAAAGGCAAACGCAAGCAAGAACGGCATATCGGATGACTGCTATACCGCATACTGCGGAGATGTCGTTACGGACGGTGCGCTGAGAGAAAAGATCGGAAACGGATATGAACTTGTCGCGGCAAATATAGTGGCGGATGTTCTTCTTGCAATGGCCGATGTGTTTAAATGCGTAACCGCAAAAGGCGGAACGCTTGTGCTTTCGGGTATCATAACCGGCAGATGCGACGAAGTGTTCGATGCCATGAGACAAAGAGGCTTTGAAATGCTTGAGACTACCGAGTGCGAAATGTGGAACGCGGCAGCGTTTAAAAAGCTTTAATCATGATGCCTGAGATGACAATTGTATATGAGGACGGTCAGATATGCGTTGTGATAAAGCCGCAGGGCATAGACTCGGAGAGAGGCATGTGCGAAGCGCTCAAAAGCATGCTTTCCCGTGATGTATACGCCGTGCACAGGCTTGACAAGGACGCAGCCGGTTTGATGGTGTATGCGCTGACGCAAAAATCCGCCGCCGCACTTTGTACACAAATGTCATGCGGCGGGTTTAAAAAGGAATACCTTGCGGTGCTGCTCGGCAGGATGGCAGATCAAAGCGGCACGCTTGAGGATATGCTTTACCACGACAGGGCTAAAAATAAATCCTATGTCGTCAAAAGACCCCGCAAAGGCGTAAAGAGCGCAAAGCTGTCTTACATCACGCTTGCCGAGGATGTGGTTCGGGGTCGCGAAACCTCTTTGGTCGGTGTCAGGCTTTATACCGGAAGAACTCATCAAATACGTGTGCAGTTTTCTTCAAGAGGCTGCCCGCTTGCGGGAGATGTGAGGTACGGCGGGAAGATACCCGGCGTGTCGCTTTGCCTTTGGTCGCACAAAATAAGCTTTTCACATCCGCTAAGCGGAAAGCAGATGAGCTTTGTGAAACTCCCGTCATGGGACTTGCCGTATGACAATGAATGTATAAATAGAGCGTTTGCGCGTTTGAATGACGTGCAGCAATAAAGCTTCGACTTGTTTTTTAAGACGGAGCTTTATTTTTATGAAAAATCTATTGACATCTGAAATGTGTTGCGCTATAATCTATTTGGTTAGCGGGGACTAACTTATTACGCTGCGGTTGTCCTCTCTGGCCTGTTTTTAGGCGCTTGGGGTTAGCTTACACTAACTAACCCGATTAACGTGAGCTAATCTGATTATCTACAGGAGGTGACACATGATGCCGCTTAGCTTCGCAGGTGTAGGCGAGCAAAACACCATAAAGAAAATATGCGGACGTCAGGACGTAAAAAAGCATCTTGAGGATCTTGGCTTTACGGTAGGCGAGACCGTGAGCGTTGTCAGTTGCGCAAACGGAAACGTCATAGTCAACATCCGAGATGTGCGGGTTGCCATCAGCAGAGAAATGGCGCAAAAGATACTTGTGTAGAATGGTAGGAGGAAAGGTATGAATACACTTAGAACAACGCCTGTCGGAAAGACCGTAAAAGTAGTGCGGCTTCACGGCGAGGGCGCGGTGAGAAGGCGTATAATGGATATGGGACTCACTAAGGGCGAACGCATAACCATACGCAAGATCGCTCCTTTGGGCGACCCCATCGAAATCACCGTAAGGGGTTATGAGCTGTCTATAAGAAAAGCGGACGCCGATATGATCGAGGTCGAATAAGGCTTTTTTGCGGACTGCCGGTTAGCTTTAGCTAACCAAATACATTTTAAGGAAGGAGACAATTATGGCTATAAAAATAGCTCTTGCCGGAAACCCTAACAGCGGCAAAACGACGTTGTTTAACGCGTTGACCGGCTCAAATCAGTTTGTCGGAAACTGGCCCGGAGTAACAGTCGAGAAAAAGGAGGGAAAGTTAAAAAAGCATAACGACGTAACCATCACCGACCTGCCCGGCATATACTCTTTGTCACCGTACTCTCTTGAAGAGGTTGTTGCAAGAAACTACCTTATAAATGAGAAGCCCGATGCGATACTGAACATAATAGACGGAACAAACCTTGAGAGAAACCTCTACCTCACAACTCAGCTTGCGGAGCTGGGCATACCGATAGTAGCGGCGATAAACATGATGGATATCGTCAAAAAGAACGGCGACTCCATAGATATATCAAAGCTTTCGGATCAGCTCGGATGCAAGGTTGTGGAGATTTCCGCACTTAAAGGCACAGGCGTAGAAGAGGCTGCAAAGGCTGCTGTCAGTGCGGCAAACAGAAAGATTGCAGTTCCCGTCCACAAGTTTTCAGATGAAATAGAAAAGGTTATAACCGATATAGAGGGAATGGTGTTCGGCAACACCGAGTCGAGCATGCAGCGCTGGTACGCTGTAAAGCTCTTTGAAAGAGACGACAAGGTCACTGCTGAGCTTGGCTTGTCGGAGCAGATCACAGCCGAGATTGAAAAGCTGATTCAGTCCGTTGAGCAAAAGCATGACGATGATGCTGAGTCGATTATCACGGCGGAAAGGTATGCATACATATCTTCGATACTCAAGTCGTCATACCGCAAAAAGAACGCAGCAAAGCTCACCATTTCGGATAAAATAGATAAGGTAGTCACAAACCGCTGGCTCGGCTTGCCGATATTTGCGGTGATTATGTTCTTGGTTTACTACATCTCAATGGTTTCCGTGGGAACATACGCTACCGACTGGACGAACGATTGCCTGTTCGGCGACGGATGGCACCTGTTCGGAATAGGAAGTTCGGAATACAACGAAGTCGCGGAGGAATACGGCACGGCGTCGCTGATAGTGGATGCGTATGACGAATACGTCGCGGAAAACGGCGCAGCGCCTACAGGCAACTTTGAGTACGCCGTTGAGGATGAGGAAACCCTTCAGGTCACATACGAAACCGCCACACTTGACGACTACAATGCAGCGGTAAGCACCCTGAGCGAATATACCGAAGAACCCGATCCCGCAGATTACGGCATATGGGTGCCCGGAATACCGGCGCTGATAAGCTCGGGCCTTGAAGCTATAAATGCAGCGGACTGGGTTCAGGGACTGGTGGTTGACGGTATTGTAGCGGGCGTAGGCGCAGTTTTGGGATTCGTTCCTCAGATGCTCGTTTTGTTCACACTCCTTGCAATACTTGAGTCCTGCGGATACATGGCAAGAATCGCATTCGTGCTCGACAGAATATTCCGCAAGTTCGGTCTTTCCGGAAAGTCGTTCATACCTATGCTCGTAGGAATGGGCTGCGGCGTTCCCGGAGTCATGGCTTCAAGAACTATAGAAAACGAACGCGACAGAAGAATGACCATCATGACGACGACCTTCATCCCCTGCGGAGCAAAGGTTCCGTTCATTTCGATGATAGCCGGTGCGTTGTTCGGAAATTCCGCATGGGTTGCAACAAGTGCATACTTTGTCGGAGTAGCGGCTATAGTAGTTTCGGGAATCATGCTTAAAAAGACAAAGATGTTCGCAGGAGATCCCGCTCCGTTCGTTATGGAGCTTCCCGCATACCACCTGCCTACGGTCATGAACGTGCTCAGATCCATGTGGGAAAGAGGCTGGTCGTTCATTAAGAAGGCGGGAACTGTAATCCTTCTCTCCACAATAGTTATTTGGTTCACCTCTTACTTCGGAGTAGTAGACGGCGCATTCAGAATGCTCTCAGAGGATGAGCTTGACAGCTCGATACTTGCCACGATAGGCAGAGGCGTCGCATGGATATTTGCTCCTTTGGGATGGGGAACATGGGAAGCTGCGGTTGCATCTATTACGGGACTTGTCGCAAAGGAAAACATCGTCGGAACTATGGGTATACTCTACGGCGGCTCCGGAGATGTGTACGGAACGCTTGCAAGCGTGTTCACCGGCGTGAGCGGATACTCATTCCTCGTGTTCAACCTCCTGTGCGCTCCCTGCTTCGCAGCAATCGGTGCTATCAAGCGTGAGATGAACAACGCCAAGTGGACTTGGTTCGCGATACTTTATCAGTGCGGATTTGCATACGCAGTAGCGCTCATGATAAACCAGTTTGGCGGACTGTTTACCGGAAACGTAAACGTAATAGGACTTATAGCGGCAATAATCATACTTGCAATTATAGTATACATGCTCGTAAGACCTTATAAGGAGTCCGTAAGACTTGAAACGCCTAAGGTTAAAAAAGCAAAGGCAAGATAAGAAATATAGATCATTGATAAGCAAAGGATTTGATAGATATGTTTGAATGGATAGCAGCAAATATAGGCACAATAGTCGTTTCGATAATCTTAATCGGCATAGTTGCTGCGATAGTGGTCGTACTGGTGAAGAACAAGAAAAAAGGTAAATCATCTTGCGGCTGCAATTGCGGCTGCTGTCCGATGAATGGAACATGCCATAAATCGTCCGAGCAGTAGTGATTGTTCAAAAACCCGCGTCGAAATATTCGGCGCGGGTTTTTGCTGTATACAGGCAAGAGCGTATATGTAATGCATGCGCTGCCCGGGATTTGCGGCTAAAATCTCGTGCGCTGTCAACTATGATTAAACGCTCTAAACAATGCACGCTGCTTGGTATGTGACGGGTGTACATTGACGGTTTTAATAAGCGCCGCATGAGCTTGGCGTCGTCTGTGCATACCTGTGCATATGAAAAATTCCTTCGGCACTGTGGAAGGCGCCGAAGGAATGGTGTTTATATATTTGTATGTGTGATCAAGCGTCTAAAGAGTTTATCCCCAAAGCTCGTTGAGGTATTCAACTCTTGAAGATGCCCAGTCAAGTATGCCGTTGGCTCTTGAATATCTGCTGCTTTCGCTCTTGTTGAAATCGTCCTTGTAGGTTTCGACTACGTTTTCAACGTCGCTCAGGCACTGCAGAATGTACGGATAACGCTCCGCCCACTTTTCACGGACAAGCTCTTGGAACCAGTCTGCGGAGTAGAGGAGTATCAGCCACGGGTTTGATCTGTCTCCGTAGTTCTCTACGAAATTGCTGTCCTTAAACTTTGCAACGTAAAGTCCGCCGTCGGAAGAAGAGTAGTAGTCGGCGTATGCCCAGTCAAAGTCCCACGGGCAAACACATGTGAGCGTCTTGTAAAGCGAGATGTCTCCGAAGTCCACTGCAAAATAGAAGCTTCCTCCGCCGACGTCCTGGTTGTTGGTTATCTCATGCACCATGTACATGTCAACAAACGAGTCTACATTCAAAACCTGACTTACACATTCATATGCGTTTGCAAACTCGTCCTGAGCAAGCGTCAGCGTCATATCGTCGTTTAGGTGGTAAAACTCGCCGTACTTGATAGCTCGCATAGGGATTTCGTATGCCACCTCAAAGTATCGCTCAATAAATTTGAGCTGTTCATCTGAGTATATGTCGTTTTTAACGGTGTAATAATAGGATATGGGCACTCTTGATGTGCCGTAAACGTCGGTTATGCTCTCCTTATTGTAGTTGAGCATGAAACGCCACTGTTCTGTGTATGAGTAGTTGTCAAGCTCAACAAGATAGCCTATGTCCGTTCCGGTGTAGCCCTCGTCGCACTCGTTGATTGCGACACGGTTCGGATTTTCCTGGCTTTGCTCGCAAAGCAGGTAAAGACCAATGAACTTTTCGTTTAAATACAGCTCGACAAACCTCGCATCAGAAGAGAAGTAGTCGCCGTCGTTTATCGCCTTTGCAAGCATAAACGCAAGGTAGTCTCTTATGCCGGCTTCATATGTTCTCAGCAGAACCCACGACTTGCACTTGGCGTTGTTGTTTAAGCCGAGAACCGACTGTTTGCTCGTGAACTTTATTCTGTACGGAGCACCGTTTTCTCTTATCTTATCTTCGTCTCCGTAAAACGCACTGGCGTTTCCTCTTACCCTTATTCCGGCAGAGGTTGCATCCATGACGTACTCTTCCTCACAGTTGAATATCTCAACTATGCAGTTTACGTACTCTTCCTTTGAGAGAACCTCCTGCTCGTTTTCGGTTGACACATGTATTATGGGAAGGTCATACTCTGAGGAAATCTCGCTGTAGAACTGCTGCCTTTCTGTCCTGGAGAGACCGAACATTCTGTACAGCTCGTCAGGATCCTCTACGCTCATGTCTAATTCCGACCGATAGTCGTCAATTATTTCTCCGCTTGCGTTTGTTTGAGCCTCAGATGATGATGTCGGAAGAGACGTTACAACCTCCGGCGGAGTTGTCACCGGGACAGACGAGGTTACAGCCTCCTCCGACGTATCCGGTGCAACCGTAAACTGCGGCACATTGTCGCTCGTGGTGGTAGTAACTGCAGATGAAACCGGAGGCGAAGTGGTTGTCACCTCCGTGCTGTCGTGGTTTATGTTGATGTTTGCGCAGGATGTAAGCGATATAGCCGCCGCGCAAATCAGTGCTGTGATTTTAGTTTTGTTCATCGCGATATACGCCGCGTTAAACGGCGTTCCTTTCTTTAAAAATATAAATATATGTTCCATTTTTTAAATGCAATATTTGTCTGACGTTGTCGCCATTATAGCATAGTGACGAGGTCATTTCAAGGCTTTAATTCTTTCAAAAAGGTTAAAATTCGTTGACAAATCATTCGGGATTATATAATATAATAATCGGAATTTAAGTCGGGAGATTGTGATTTTATGATGAAGGTCGCTGTTATAACCGGAGCGTCAAGTGGCTTGGGCGCTGAGTTTTTAAAGCATGCTGTTAAGATGTACCCGGAGCTTGAAAGGATATATCTTATAGCGAGAAGAGAGGACAGGCTTAGTGAGCTTGCAGAAAAATACGGGGGAAAATGCGTTCCCGTGGCTATGGATCTTTCGCTCGACAGCTCGTATGAGCGCTTAGAGCAAATACTTTGCGATGCGGATGCCGACGTGAGGCTGTTAATCAACAACGCCGGTTTCGGAAGGATAGGAAAGGTGATAGATGGCGATCCGAAGACACAAACGGCTATGGTCGATTTGAATTGCCGCGGACTTACCGGTGTTGCATGCGTCTGCATGAGGCATATGCACAGCGGGGCGCAGATAATCAACACCTGCTCAATAGCGTCGTTTGTTCCAAACCCGGGTCTGACCGTCTATTCCTCAACGAAGGCGTATGTGCTCAGCTTTACAAAAGGTCTGAGAGAGGAGCTTAAGCCCCTCGGCATAAACTGCATGTGTGTATGTCCCGGGCCTATGAAAACCGAGTTTTTGACGGTTGCAAAGATTGAGCCGGGCGTTTCTAAGGCTTTTGATACGCTGCCTTATTGCGATGTGAGCGACGTGGCGAAAAAGGCTCTTTTGGCGTCCAAGAAGGGCAGATGTGTATATACAAACCGCGCCGTGTATAAGCTTTACAGGCTTTTAGCTAAGCTTTTGCCGCACAGCTTTTTGATGAAGCTGTCGAAGGTGTGAGCGCACAAAGCATCGAATATGAAAAGCTATGTTATAAATAAGAACGACGCCGGACAGCGGCTCGACAAGTTTATATCCAAAGCAGTCCCCGCACTTCCGAAAAATTTGATGTATAAGTACATCCGCTTAAAGCGCATAAAGCTCAACAAAAAGCGGTGCGAAATATCTGACAGGCTGTGCGAAGGGGACGTTTTGGAGCTTTATATAAACGACGAGTTCTTTGAAACATCCGACAGTCGCGGAGAAACCGAATTTTTAAAGGTCTCGGACAAAATAAATGTCATATACGAGGACGAAAATATTCTTCTTGTCAACAAGCCCTGCGGCCTGGTGGTGCATGAGGACGACGAGAACTCGCAGGATACCCTTATAAACAGGATAAAAAAATATCTGTACACAATGGGAGAATATGACCCTGAGAGTGAGGCAAGCTTTGCCCCGTCGCTTTGCAACAGGCTTGACAGGAACACTCAAGGTATAGTAATATGCGCAAAGAACGCCGAAAGCCTTCGGATACTCAACAGCGCCGTAAAGTTTCGCATGATAGATAAAAGATACCTGTGCGTGACGGTGGGAGAGCCGAAGCCGAAAGAGACGGTGCTGCATGCCTTCCTTGTAAAAAAGGAATCGGAAAACAGGGTTTATGTTTACGACCACGAGGTTCTCGGTTCAAAGAGCATTGTGACCGGATATAAGGTCTTAAAGACCTGCGGCGAGCTGTCTTTGTGCGAAATAGAGCTTATAACCGGCAGGACGCATCAAATACGCGCCCACATGGCATACATAGGCTGTCCGCTTTTGGGCGACGGAAAATACGGCACAAACGAGTTTAACAGAAAATACAGAGTAAAGACGCAGGCTCTTTGCGCGTACAAGCTCAGCTTTAAGAGCGATGCCGAGCTTGGCGCGCTTGAATACCTTGCGGGCAAAGAGTTTATGATAGATGAAATATGGTTTGTCGATAAATTTTTTAAATAAAAAGGAGTTAAAAATACCATGACTTTTACTTACACAACAAAGGGAACTTGCTCAAAGCTTATTAACCTGACCGTAGAAGACGGTGTAATCAAGGATGTATCCTTTGTAGGAGGCTGCAACGGAAACCTGAAAGGCATATCTTCTTTGGTGAAGGGAATGAAGGTTGCGGATGCAATTGCAAAGCTTGACGGAATAAAGTGCGGAGCAAAAAACACATCCTGTCCCGACCAGCTTGCACAGGCGCTTAAAACCGTTCTTTGACGCTAAAAAATAATTAAAGCGGCGCACAAAAAGTCCAAACCGGCTTTTTTGCGCCCTTTTAATGGATGTTTATTGCAGGTGACAGGAGCGATCGGAGGTAGTTTTATGGATAAGTTTGTTCTCAAAAGCAGCTTTAAGCCCACCGGAGATCAGCCACAGGCTATAAAAAAGCTTGTTGACGGAATAAATAAAGGTTATAAAAATCAAACGCTCATGGGCGTAACGGGTTCGGGAAAAACTTTCACCATGGCAAACGTAATAGAACGGGTTAACCGCCCTACGCTGATTTTGGAGCCGAACAAGACCCTTGCCGCCCAGATATGTTCTGAGCTTAGAGAGTTCTTTCCGGACAGCGCGGTTGAGTTCTTTGTGAGTTACTACGACTACTATCAGCCGGAGGCGTATATTCCGTCAACGGACGTGTACATCGAAAAGGACTCCGATGTAAACGAAGAGATAGACAGACTTCGCCACTCTGCCACCGCAGCGCTCAGCGAGCGTACAGATGTGGTCATTGTGGCGAGCGTTTCATGCATATACTCCCTGGGTGATCCGGAAGAGTACCGCAGTATGATAGTTTCCGTGAGAAAGGGCATGAGCAAGTCGCGCGACGAGCTTGTGAGCGAGCTTGTCAGCATACAGTACGAGCGCAACGATATAGATTTTCAAAGAAACCGTTTCAGGGTGAGGGGAGACGTGGTTGAAGTTTTCCCCGCAAGCTNNGCCGCAAGCCACAACGAAACAGCTATAAGAATAGAGTTTTTCGGTGACGAAATAGACCGTATAACCGAAATAAACGTTGTCACGGGAGAAGTTTTGCATTCCTTGGCGCATGCTGCGATATTCCCCGCATCCCACTATATAACGGGAAAGGACAAGCTCAATGCGGCGATAGAGGATATCGAGGCGGAAATGCGTGAGCGGGTGAAGTATTTTAAGGACAACGACAGACTTATAGAGGCGCAGAGAATCGAGCAGCGTGTCAATTACGACATGGAAATGCTTCAGGAAGTGGGATTTTGCAGCGGCGTAGAAAACTATTCGAGAGTTTTGGCAAGAAGAGAACCGGGAGCTGTTCCGTATACGCTTTTGGACTTCTTCCCGAAGGACTTTTTAATGATAGTTGACGAGTCGCACGTTGCACTGCCGCAGGTGCGCGGAATGTATGCCGGTGACCGTGCAAGAAAGGAAACGCTTGTCGAGTACGGATTCAGGCTTCCCTCTGCTTTGGACAACCGTCCACTTACTTTTGATGAGTTTTATTCGCATGTCAATCAGGCGGTTTTTGTCTCCGCAACGCCAGGCTCGTTTGAAAAGGAGCAGTCAAGCGCAATAGTTGAGCAGATAATAAGGCCGACCGGCTTGTTAGACCCCGAAATAGTGGTAAAGCCCACGCAGGGGCAGGTTGACGACCTCGTGACGGAAATCAACGAAAGAGCGGAGAAAAAAGAAAGAGTGCTTGTCACAACACTCACGGTCAAAATGGCTGAGGATCTCACAAGCTATCTTCAGGGTCTTGGCATAAGGGTAAGATACATGCACCATTCGATAGATACAATCGAGAGAATGGAGATAATAAGGGATTTAAGGCTCGGCGAGTTTGACGTGCTTGTCGGAATAAATCTTTTAAGAGAGGGACTTGATATTCCGGAGACTCCTCGTTNNATGCGGATAAAGAGGGCTTTTTGAGAAGCGAAAGCTCTTTGATACAGACAATCGGGCGCGCGGCAAGAAACGCAAACGGCAAAGTAATCATGTACGCCGACAGCGTGACAGGTTCTATGGAGCGTGCTATAACAGAGACTGAACGCCGCCGTGAGATACAGAAAAAATACAATCTCGAGCACGGCATAACCCCAAAGACAATTGTAAAGGGTGTTCGTGATGTAATAGAGATTTCATCCGACAAGGACATAAAAAAGCCGTCTCAAAAGCAGTATACGAAGCGGGAGAGAGCGGAGCTTATCGAAAAGATGACAAAGCAAATGAGAGAGGCTGCAAGGCAGCTTAACTTCGAGCAGGCGGCATACCTGCGCGATAAGAT
>DDJI01000018.1 GCA_002338885.1 Ruminococcus sp. UBA1828
TGTTTGTGTCGAGCGGCTCTCTTGTATAAATTAAAAGTTTTCTTGACATATGGCGCCTCCGAATCATTTATAATTTATCATTATGATAACATAACAAATCGCACATTATCAATGATATTTAATAATTTCTGCTTTGATTTATTTTCCGTGCTTTAGTGCATCAGCAATTTAAAAATTCATCAAAATCCCTTGACAAATCGGCANNCGGCAGGCCGTGATTATAATTATGTAACGTAAAAATACGTTATGGAGAAACCGCTATGCTTAGAAATTACTTTTACAATGCATATTACTTTTACTTTACCACGATTTATAAGTTGTAAAGGTGATTTGTGTTGCAAAATAAACGGCGGAAAAAATTAGTTTATGTGCTGCACAGGTTACATCTTGTGCAGCTTTTTTGTTTAGGTCGGCATACGGTGCCGCAGTTAAAACAAGAATCGTGCACGGCAGCAGACATGTGCAGACGAAAGCTTTAAAACGGAGGAGTCAAAAATGGTTGTTGCGTTAAAAAGAAACGTAAGCGAAGAAAAGAGAAATCAGCTCATACAGTGGCTGAAGGGAATGGGTCTTGGAGTGCATATCTCGGAAGGCGACTATAACGTCGTCTTAGGACTCATAGGAGACACGAGCAAGGTGGACAAGGAGCTGATTGAAAGCCTTGACATTGTGGAGTCGGTTACAAGGGTTTCGGAGTCGTTTAAGTGCTGCAACAGAAAGTTCCATCCCGATGACACCGTAATAGATGTGAACGGCGTCAAGATAGGCGGCGGAAACTTCTGCATGATAGCAGGTCCGTGCTCGGTTGAAAGCGAGGAGCAGATTGTAGCTGTCGCAAAGGCCGTAAAGGCGGCGGGCGCAAACATGATGCGCGGCGGAGCGTTCAAGCCCAGAACGTCGCCTTACGATTTCCAGGGTCTTAAAGACAAGGGAATAGAGCTTTTGAAGATAGCGAGACGGGAGACGGGACTTCCGATTGTCACTGAGATAATGAGCGTGACGGATCTGCCCTTGTTTGAGGACGTGGATGTTTTGCAGGTCGGCGCAAGGAACATGCAAAACTTTGATTTGCTCAAGGAGCTTGGAAAGACTCAAAAGCCCATACTTTTAAAGAGGGGACTTGCAAACACCCTTAAAGAGCTTTTGATGAGCGCGGAGTACATCATGGCAAGCGGAAACGAGAGAATAATGCTTTGCGAGAGAGGCATAAGAACCTTCAGCGATTACACGAGAAACACAATGGATATCTCCGCTATACCGATGCTCAAAGAGCTTTCTCACCTCCCCGTGATAGCGGACCCGAGCCACGCAACGGGATTTTCAAGGCTTGTTCCGCCGATGGCGCTTGCATCTGCAGCGGCAGGTGCGGACGGACTTATAATAGAGGTTCACAACGACCCCATGCATGCGCTTTGCGACGGAGCACAGTCCTTGCGTCCGGAGGAGTACGCAAAGCTTGCCAAAAAAGTCGCAGCGGTCAGGGAAGCAATCAAGGATAACTGATAATAAAAGCATCTGTGAGATGCGAAAGGAGCCAAAGATAAGCGATGGTTGTCGGAATAGTCGGTTTAGGGCTGATAGGCGGTTCGTTTGCAAAGGCGTATAAGCAGTCTTGCAACACCGTTTATGCATATGACATGGACAGCTCCGTAATGGATTATGCAATTGTCAGCGAGACGATAGACGCAGCGCTCACCCGCGAAAACATTCGGGAGTGCGACATAGTGATAATAGCGCTGTATCCTGAGGCTGCAATAAAGTATCTTGAGGACAATGCAAAAAACTTTTCTGACGGTCAGATAGTTATGGACACCTGCGGAACAAAGGCGGAGGTGTGTCGGGCGGGATTCGAGCTTGCAAAGAAAAACGGGTTTATATTTGTCGGCGGCCACCCCATGGCCGGCACGCAGTACTCGGGACTTAAATACGCAAAGCCGAACATGTTTGTCAATGCGCCTATGGTGATCGTTCCGCCGAACTTTGACGACATTGTCCTTTTGAGCAGGGTCAAGCAGCTTCTCAAGCCCGCAGGCATATCAAAAATATCCGTCACAACCGCCGACGAGCATGACAGGATGATAGCCTTTACATCTCAGCTTGCGCACGTTGTGTCAAACGCATATATAAAAAGCCCCACTGCAAGGTCTCATAAGGGCTTTTCGGCGGGAAGCTATAAGGACATGACAAGAGTCGCGTGGCTCAACCCGAAAATGTGGGCGGAGCTGTTTATCGAAAATAAGGACAACCTTGAGTACGAGCTTGATACGCTTATATCAAATCTTTGCGAATATAAAAACGCCATACACAACAGCGATTTTTGTAAGCTTGAGCGCTTGCTCGACGACGGTAGGCGGATAAAGAAGGAGGTAGACGGCTGATGGATACCGTGCATGTGCGCGCCTCCACGGAGTACGACATAACTATTGAGAAAGGCATAATGAGCCGCTCGGGAGAAATAAGCTCAAAGCTTGTAAAGGGCAAAACGGCGGTGATAGTCTCGGACGACAACGTTTATCCTTTGTACTTTGAAAAAGTCAAACAAAGTTACGAGTCGGCAGGCTTTAAGACACTGTCCTTTGTCGTCGAACACGGCGAACACTCAAAAAGCATAAAAGAGTATGTGCGGCTTTTGGACTACCTGCTCGAAAACAGATTGACAAGATCCGATACGCTCGTCGCACTCGGCGGAGGAGTTGTCGGTGACCTGACAGGCTTTGCCGCCGCTACTTATCAAAGGGGCATGGGGCTTGTGCAGATTCCGACTTCACTTCTTGCAATGGTCGATTCCTCTGTCGGAGGAAAGACTGCGGTAAACTTAGAGCACGGAAAGAACCAGGTGGGAAGCTTTTATCAGCCTCGAGTTGTGATATGCGACCCGTCGGCGCTCGATACCCTGCCGAAAGAAGAGTTTTTGTGCGGCTGCGCAGAGGTGATAAAGTACGCCGTGCTGTCAAGTCCGGAGCTGTTTGACAGGCTTTTGGAGTATGGCGCCGATGGATTAAGAAAAAACCCCGACGAGGTCATAGCCGAGTGCGTAAGGCTGAAGCGGGATGTGGTTGCGGCGGACGAGTTTGACACCGGAAAGAGAATGAGCCTTAACTTAGGCCACACCATCGGGCACGCAGTAGAGGCGTGCAGCGATTTTACTGTCCTTCACGGACAGGCGGTGGCTGTCGGCATGGCTGTGATTTCAAGAGCCGCAGCTGCCATGGGCATGCTTTCTGAGGACGACTGCGGCAAAATTGTCGGGCTGCTTAAAGCGTTCGGCTTGCCCACAGATACATGCTTTACCACAGGCGAGCTGTATAACGCCGCACTTTCGGACAAAAAGGCGTCAACAGACAGCATAACGGTCGTAATGCCGCGAAAAATAGGCTGCTGCACGCTTGAAAAGATAAAAAAAGAAGAGCTTATAGGCATCATGAGAGCGGGCGGAATAGCTGATTGAAGGGACGGCGCATTATGGACAGAGTTATTAAACACGGCGCAAGGAGCGGACAGGTAAAAATCCCCGCATCAAAGTCCCAGGCGCACAGGGCGCTTATACTCTCTGCGATTTCTCAGGAGCCTGTCAGGATAATCTTAGACGGAATATCAAAGGACATACAGGCGACAGCGGACTGCCTGCAAGCTTTGGGAGCGGGCATACGCATCTTTGACGGCGAGATATCCGTTACGCCGATTGACAGAGATAAAAAGCGCGATAAGCCGTGCGAGCTGCGCTGCGCCGAAAGCGGTTCAACGCTGCGGTTTATGCTGCCGCTTGCCGGCGCCTTCGGAGCTGAGGGGAGGTTTTTGCCGCAGGGCAGACTGATGCAAAGACCGCTTGCGCCCTTTGACGAATGCCTCACGGCTCACGGCATGAAGATAACCAAAACCTGCGACAGCATTTTTTTCGAGGGACAACTGCGCTCGGGGGAGTATGAGCTGCCCGGAAACGTGTCGTCACAGTATATTTCAGGGCTTTTGATGGCTTTGCCGCTCGTGGACGGAAAAAGCGTCATAAGGGTGAGCGGAAAAATTGAGTCCGCAAGCTACATAACCATGACACAGGACCTGCTTAAAACTGCCGGAGCATGCGTAGAAATTAACGTCGGCGGCGACGCCACATCATACGAAATCACCGGCGGCGCCCCACTGAAAATGCCGCAGGTATTCGAGGTGGAGGGCGATTTTTCAAGCGCGGCGTTTTACATCTGCATGGGTGCGCTTTCCGAAAAGGGAATATGCGTAAGAGGGCTGAACCTTAATACTTCTCAGCCCGATAGGGCAGTGATCGATGTGATAAAGAGCTTCGGCGCCGATGTGAGCGTGAGCGGCGATGAGGTAACTGTCAGGAAAAACAAGCTCAAAGGCGTGACGATAGACGCCTCACAGATACCGGACATAATTCCCGTTTTAAGCGTTGTGGCGGCGGTATCAGAGGGACAGACGAGGATTGTCAACGCCGCAAGGCTGCGAATAAAGGAGTCGGACAGGCTTGAATCCACCGCTGCGCTCCTTAAAGCTGTCGGGGCTGATGTTTCGGAGCTGCCGGACGGGCTTGTGATAAACGGAGTGAAGGAGCTTTCGGGAGGGCATGTGAGCGCATATAACGACCACAGAATAGCCATGTCTGCGGCTGTGGCGGCATGCGCTTGCCGCGGCGATGTCACGCTCAGCCAAAGCGAATGCGTTTCAAAGTCCTACCCTGCGTTTTGGGACGACTTTGGCAAGCTTGCGTGTGAAAAATAAAGCGAAAGGGATGTTTATATGAGCAGCAGCTACGGTGAAAACATACACCTCACCATTTTCGGACAGTCTCATTCCGCGGCTATAGGCATGACGTTAGAGGGAATGCCTGCGGGATGCAAGATAGATTTTAAGGAGCTGTCGGAATTTTTAAAAAGGCGTGCGCCCGGTCAAAACAGCTATTCTACACCGCGCAAAGAAGCTGACGAGCCGGAGTTTCTGTGCGGAGTGAAGAACGGGGTCACATGCGGAACGCCTATAACGGCAATAATAAGGAACACCGACACCCGCTCGGGGGATTATTCGGAGCTTGAAACGCTGCCTCGCCCGGGGCATGCGGATTACACCGCAATGGTCAAGTTCGGAGATGCCCGTGATTATGCGGGCGGAGGGCACTTTTCGGGAAGGCTTACCGCGCCGCTGTGCATAGCCGGCGGGATAATAATTCAGCAGCTTCAAAAGATGGGCATATGCGTCATATCGAGAATCGCATCGATAGGGGATGTGAGCGACGTCGGCGAGCTGACGGAGTCCACGGCAAAAAAGAGCTTTCCCGTTGTGAGCGACGACCAAGGCGAAAAGATGATAAAAAAGATAAACGAGGTGAGGTCGGACGGCGATTCTGTCGGAGGCGTCATTGAGTGTGCGGTGATGGGACTTCCCGCAGGAATAGGAGACCCGATGTTTGACGGAATGGAAAACAGGATCTCAAAAGCTGTGTTTGCCGTGCCGGCTGTAAAGGGAATAGAGTTCGGCGTGGGATTCGGCGGCGCATACCTGCGCGGAAGTGAAAACAACGACGAGTTTGACATACGCGACGGCAAAATAATCACCACCACCAATAACTGCGGCGGAATACTCGGCGGAATTACAAACGGCATGCCGCTTACGTTTAAAGTTGCGATAAAGCCTACGCCGTCGATTGCAAAGCCGATGAAGAGCGTAGACATGGTTCACGGCGTTCAAAAGGAGCTTGTGACAAAGGGAAGGCATGACCCGTGCATTGTTCCAAGAGCTGTGGCATGCATAGAGGCGGNNCGTCGTTGTCAATAGCTGTGTATGATGCGTGGCTTGAGAGGCAGAAGCAGATTGCTCACATAAAAAATAAATCGTAAAGAGAGGAAATCAACAATGGATGAGATGTCAAACAAAGTCGTATTAAATGACGAGGACGGAAATGAAGTGGAGTTTGAGCTTTTGGATCTTGTGGAGTACAACGGCGAGGAATACGTTGTCATGCTCCCGTGCGACGAAACCGCCGACGACGGCATGGTTGTGATTTTAAAGCTTGAGCAGACGGACGACGAGGACCTTGAGTCATATGTCGCCGTAGAAGACGAGCAGACCTTGAATGCGGTGTTTGAAATATTCAAGGAGAGGTTTAAAGAAGAGTTTACTTTTGAGGATTGACAATCCCGTTTGCTGAAAATTAAATGCTGATTTTGACGTCGGCAGCGGTTGATGCCGAGTCGGCAGCGGTTGACGCCGAAAAGAGAAAGGATGTTTTAAATGGATCAGAAGGATTTCAGAGAGCAGATCGATCTTATTGACGATGAGCTTGTAAAGCTTTTTGCAAAGAGAATGGAGGTCTCTTCAAAGATTGCGCAGTTTAAAAAGGAAAAGTCCCTGCCTGTTCTCGATGTAAAAAGAGAGCGTGACAAGCTCAAGGCTGTTGTAGACAGCTCGCCCGACGATATCAAGGAGTACACGTCGGTTTTGTACTCGCTTATGTTTGAGCTGAGCAGAAGCTATCAGAACAAGCTCATAGGAAAGGGCACCCCGCTTGTGTCAAAGATAAAGGACGCCATTGAGAACACGCCGAAGCTTTTCCCGGAGAGAGAAGCTGTTGCATGCCAGGGCGTTGAGGGCGCGTATTCACAGATTGCATGCGACAAGCTCTTCAAAGCTCCCAACGTGATGTACTTTTCAAACTTTGATGCGGTGTTCTCCGCTGTAGAAAAGGGATTTTGCCGCTACGGCGTCGTCCCGCTCGAAAACAGCACCGCAGGCTCTGTCAACACGGTATACGACCTCATGACAAAGCACAAGTTCAGCATAGTAAGGAGCATACGCTTAAAAGTTGAGCACAACCTCCTTGCAAAGCCCGGTACGCAGATATCGGATATAAAGGAGATCTATTCTCATCAGCAGGCGATAAGCCAGTGCGCGGGATTTTTGCAGAGCCTTAAAAACGTCAAAATCATTCCCTGTGAGAACACGGCAGTTGCGGCAAAGATGGTTGCAGAGTCGGACAGAAACGACATAGCCACGCTTTCTTCAAGGGAGTGCATGAAGCTCTACGGCCTCAGCTGCCTCAAAGCCTCCGTTCAGGACAAGGACAACAACTACACCCGCTTTATATGCATATCAAAGGACCTTGAGATATACCCCGGAGCAGACCGCACAAGCCTTATGGCGGTGCTTGAGGACAAGCCGGGATCGCTTTACAAGCTCCTGTCCAGGCTTTATGCTCTCGGTATAAACCTCAACAAGCTTGAAAGCCGCCCGATGCCCGAGCGTGAGTTTGAATTCATGTTCTACTTCGACCTTGATACGCCGGTTTATTCTCAGGAGTTCTTGCAGCTCATGGGCGAGATAGGCGACATATGCGAGGAGTTCAGCTACTTAGGAAGCTACAGCGAGGTGATCTGATGCTTAAGTGCGGGCTTTTGGGCGAAAAGCTCGGGCACAGCTATTCCCCTCAGATACATGCATATCTTGACAGCTACGAGTACAGGCTTTACGAAAAAAAGCCCGAAGAAGTGGAGAGCTTTTTAAAAGACGGCGATTGGGATGCGCTGAATGTGACGATACCCTATAAAAAGCTTGCGGCGTCGATGTGCGACGAGGTGTCGGCGATTGTCAAAACGCTTGCAAGCGCGAACACGCTTGTGAAAAAGGACGGCAAAATATACGGCTACAACACCGACTACTTCGGATTCATGAGCATGGTTCAAAAAAGCGGGATAGAGCTTGAGGGCAAGAAAGCTTTGGTCTTGGGAAGCGGCGGATCAAGCGTCACCGCTTGCGCCGTGCTTAAAAAACTCGGTGCAAAGCCCGTTGTGATAAGCCGGAGCGGTCAGAGCAACTATACGAACCTGTACATTCATTCCGATGCCGGCATAATTGTCAACGCAACTCCGGTCGGCATGTATCCCGCCAACGGCCGCTCAGCCGTCGATTTAGATGCTTTTCCCTGCTGCACCGGAGTGATGGATCTGATATACAACCCGCTGAGAACAGAGCTTATAATTCAGGCGGAGGAGAGGGGAATACCCTGCATGAGCGGGCTGCACATGCTTGTTGCCCAGGCAAAAAGGAGCAGCGAGCTGTTTACCGGCAGTGTTATACCGGACAGCGCAATTGAGGATATACGTCGAAAAATAGAGCTTGAGCAGCAAAATATAGTTCTTATAGGCATGCCGGGCTGCGGCAAAAGCGAGATTTCACGCAGTTTGGCTCAGGCGCTCGGCAGGCAGGCTTTTGATGCGGATGAGATGATAGAGGAACGTGCGGGCATGAGCATACCGGAGATTTTCGAGCGGGACGGCGAAGAGGGCTTCAGAGCGCTTGAGTCGCAGGCGCTCAGCGATTTAGGAAAGCTCTCCGGTGCGGTGATATCGACCGGCGGCGGATGCGTGACCGTAGACAAAAACTACCGATATCTTCATCAGAACGGCGTCATAGTGTGGCTGCAAAGGGATTTAAGCCGCCTGCCCAAAGACGGCAGACCCATATCTCAAAAAAGCGACTTGGCCGAGCTGTACGCAAAACGTGAGAACATGTACAGCAGCTTTTCCGACTTTGCCGCAGACAACAACGGAACGGTTTCACAGACGGTGAACAGCATAATATCCGCCATAAACAAGAGGGTGTAACGATGAAAATACTTGTTATAAACGGCCCCAACATAAACCTTTTGGGTTTAAGGGAGCCGGACATATACGGAACAAAGAACTATGCAGCGCTTGAAAAGCTGATTGACAAGACCTGCCGCGACGAGGGCATAGAGTACGAGATGTTTCAGTCTAATCACGAGGGCGCGATTGTGGATAAAATCCAGCAGGCGTACGGCGTGTTTGACGGGATAGTCATTAACCCCGCGGCGTACACCCATACAAGTGTTGCGATACTCGACGCGCTCAAGGCTGTGGCGATTCCGGCCGTAGAGGTGCACATTTCGGACGTGAGCCAAAGAGAAAGCTTTCGTCAGGTATCCTACGCGGGAATGGCGTGCATAGCGACGTACATGGGCATGGGATTTGACGGATACGTCGCAGCAATAAAGCGCCTTAAAGACTACCTGAGCAAAGAGCGCATATAAGAGAAAGCGCATATATGCGAAAAAACAATACTAAAGAAAAAACAAGCGGCAGATATCTGCCGCTTGTTTTGCGATGTAAAACTATAATGCCGAATTGAAATTATATCAATTAAGCAAAGGGATTCTCGGTGGGGTAAGGAAGACCCTTGGGCTGGTTGTAGGCGATGTCCTCAATTCCAAG
The DNA here is from genome assembly GCA_002338885.1 of Ruminococcus sp. UBA1828. Classification (GTDB taxonomy): domain Bacteria; phylum Bacillota; class Clostridia; order Oscillospirales; family Ruminococcaceae; genus Faeciplasma; species Faeciplasma gallinarum. The sequence continues at coordinate 9,237 of DDJI01000018.1, forward strand.
GTACTTCATAACCTCAAACATCAGCTTGCCGCAGTGCTTGAAAGCAACGGCGCCGTGGTGAGGATAACGCTTCTGAACGAGAACGTGGCGATAGAATCTGCCCATCTCGGGGATAGCGAAGATAGCAATTCCACCGAATGAACGAGTGGGAACGTTGAGTATTTCGCCCTCGGCGATGTATGCTCTGAGCTTGCCCTCGCTGTCGCACTGCAAACGATAGAATGTGATCTCGGAAGGAGCGATGTCGCCCTCCAAAGTTCCTCTTGTGAAATCAGGATCGCTGCCCTGAGGCTCAAGAAGTCTGTGCTGAATGAGCTGGTACTTGATAGCTCTGTCGCTGCACATCTTGCACGAAGGTGTGTTTCCACAGTGGAAGCCCATGAATGTATCAGTGAGCTTGTAGCCCATGCCGCCGATGTTGTCCTCGTCGTAGATGTACTGAGGAACGCTGTTGTTGATGTCGAGAAGAGTAACGGTGTCGCCGGTGAGGCAGATTCCTATGTACTCGGAAAGCGCTCCGTAAATATCAACCTCGCAGGATACGGGGATTCCGCGTGATGCAAGACGGCTGTTTACATAGCAAGGCTCAAATCCGAACTGGCTGGGGAATGCAGGCCAGCACTTGTCGGCAAATGCAACGTACTTTCTGCTGCCCTTGTGGTTTTCTGCCCAGTCAAGAAGTGTAAGCTCGAACTGCGCCATTCTTGCGCTAAGCTCGGGGTAGTACTTGCCTTCGCCCATTTCCTTAGCCATGTCAGCGCAAACGTCCGCAATTCTCGGGTCGCCCGCATGCTCCTTGTAGGATACTAAAAGGTCAAGCTCGCTGTTTTCCTCGATCTCTACGCCCAGCTCATAAAGACCCTTGATAGGTGCGTTGCAGGCGAAGAAGTCCTGAGGACGGGGACCGAAGGTTATGATCTTGAGGTTCTTAAGACCGATGATTGTTCTTGCGATGGGAACGAATTCATCCATCATGTCAACGATCTCTTCAGCAGTTCCTACAGGATACTCGGGGATGTAGCCCTTGAGCTTGCGCATGCCGAGGTTGTAGGAGCAGTTGAGCATACCGCAGTATGCGTCGCCTCTGCCGTTGATCATGTCGCCGTCTCCCTCGGCAGCCGCTACAAACATGCAGGGACCGTCAAAGTTCTTGGCAATGAGGGTTTCGGGAGTTTCGGGGCCGAAGTTGCCCAGGAACACCGTCAGGGCGTTGCAGCCCGCGGCCTTTACTTCTTCCACGGCTTTGAGCATATCGGCTTCGTTTTCCACCGTGACGCTGCACTCATAGGGCTCAAAACCTTTGGTCTTGCAGGCGGCCACGATGTTCTGGCGGCGCTGGGTGGACAGGGCAATGGGGAAGCAGTCGCGGCTGACGGCTACAATGCCCAGACGGACTTCGGGGATGTTGGTGGACTTCATGGCAAATACCTCCGTTTCGTGTATGGTGTTACAGGTCGTTGGCGATATCGATATTCACACCGGTCAGGGCGACAGCCGCGCCTTGTCCGGCTTCAGACGATTCGGCATGGGCCAGCAGCCACTTGTTGCAGGCCCACAGGTACGCGTCGTCCCCGCCCTTGGTGGGCAGATCCGGCTTGTCGGTGTTGGTGCCTTTGGGCAAAGCCACCAGCACCTTGAAGCCCTGGGCCGGGTTGGTGTGGCAGGGGGCGTAGTGCAGGGTGGTGGCGTAAACTTCCACCAGAGTACCCGCGGGAACACGGAAAGCCTTCACCTTGCCGGTGTCCAGCTTGCCATCCGCAATCTCGTCCTGCTTGGCCAGCAGGAGAATGAAATCAACGTTGCCCAGGTTGAACTCGCTGTCCCGATGGTATTCCAGGCAGTTCAGTTTGGTGTTGTGACCGTTGCACCAGCCCATCTGGAAGGGCATGCCGCCAAAGAGAGAAGCGCCCAGCACGGCGGATTCCGGTAGGTTCTGCAGAGCGGGTTCCTCCGGTACATAGCCGGTGCCTTCCGGCAGCGGTGTGGAAATGTTCAGGGCCTCGACCACGGCCTTGCATTCGGCCTCATAACCGGTGATCACCCGGCCATAGGAAGCAAATTCAGGATCAAAAACGGAATAAATCGTCATAACACATTCCTCCGTAGTGGGGGTTATTCGGCAAGAGCTTTGAACAGCGGCTTACAGGTGGGGTAGATCTGCTTGAATTTCTGATACCGTTCTTCATACAGGGCAGTGAGCTCCGAATCAGGCTCAATGGTACGGCTGACATGCACCAGGGCATTGGTGGCCTCTTGTACGGTCGCATATTTACCACAGCAGACCATGGCCAGCAGTGCGCCGCCGTAGCCGGGCCCCTGTTCGGTAACCAGAATATCCAGCGGAATCCCCAATACGTTGGCCATGATGGTACACCACAGCGGGCTCTTGGCACCGCCGCCGC
>DDJI01000038.1:0-1835 GCA_002338885.1 Ruminococcus sp. UBA1828
ATTTTGAGTGAAATGTTCCGAACGATTTTCACGATGTAGCTGAGCAGCGGGTTAGGACGCGCCGGTGGGATGGCGTTCCACGCGCCTAAGTAAGCGTCGTTGACGCATTCCTCCGCGTCCTGCCTGCTGTTCACGATGTTATACGAGAGATTGCGGCAAATTGCTCCGTACTTAGCATCAAGCTCATGTATACCTTGTTCTGAACGTTCAAAAAACATATTTATTATCTTTTCATCATCCATTATCTCAGCGCCTCCTTTCATATTTCATCTATATACTACGGTTTTAGCGGCGAATACTACATCAAATCCAAAACCTTTTTAAAAAATATGCCGCACTTCTTCGGCGCCGCAGGGGAGAATAAATGCCGAAAACCCTTGAAATCAAGGCTTTCGGGCAAAAAGAAAGAACCGCAACCCTGATACGCGTTGTATCAAAATTGCGGTTCTTCTTTGGTGGACCCGATGGGATTCGAACCCACGGTCTCTGCGTTGCGAACGCAGCGCTTTCCCAGCTAAGCTACGAGCCCGTATAGAAAAGCGCGCCGGCACTTATTAACCTCTTAACCGCAAACGCTCTGAACAGCCCTGTTTTGATGGGCGGCCGCAGGTTTTAACCCTGCTTATTAAGCGTTTGAAGCAAAGACTCAGCCAAACACGCGCAGATAAATGCGCTAAAGCATCCATCTGACTTATCTATACTATCGCAAAGGCTGCGGTTTGTCAAGATATTTTTTTAAGAATGTCGTAAATTTCATCCGCCGCTATGTTCTTGTCGTCAAACGCCCTCGCCATGGCGGAAAGCCTTTCGTCATCCCCTAAAAGCTCTTTACACAACGCAGCAAGCTCGCTTTCGTCGTTCGCCGCGACCGCTGCGCCTTTTTTAACCATAAACTCAAGGTTTGTCTGCTCGCAGCCCGCAACCGCGTTGAAAAGCAGCATCGGCAGATGCTTTATCCTTGCCTCGCTTACGCTCAGACCGCCCGGCTTTGTTATGTACAAGTCCGCCGAATCCATAATCACAGGTATGTTGCTCACAAATCCCGTTATCCTTATGTTCGGCATGCTGCGGTACTGGTAGTCGAGCAGCTTTCTTAACATCTGGTTTGTTCCGCATATCACGGTTAAAACATCGGTGGGTGATAAAACCTTGCTCAGCTCAGACGTGAGCCTGCTCATAGGACCGCATCCCATACTTCCGAACATCATCATCACATGCTTAGAACCCTCGTCAATGCCTATCATGTGCTTTGCCTCGGGCTTGCTGTAGTTAGAATAAAAATCCCGCCTTACCGGTATGCCTGTTATGGTGTACACCTTTTCTTTCGGTATTCCCACCGCCTCGTACGCCGGTATAAGGTCGTCGGACGGCACAAAATATGCGTCAAGACGCATCTCGCTCGTTATCGGCGTAAAGGTGTAATCGGTGGCGATGAAGCATGTTTTTACGTCAAGGTCTGTATGCGTGGCGCGAAGCTGAGTCATCATAAGCCCCGAAAAAACGTGCGGACAGATGACGCAGTCATATCCGCCGCCGACTATGTAATCATACAGCCTGTCAGCTCCCGAAACAAGAAATTTTCTTATCGGCGAGCCGTCCTCAAACAGCTCCGGCTTGTTTTCCGCTATGTTATATCCGAAATCAAATACCTTCGGCAGATATCTGTAAAGCCTTGTGTGCCAGTTGCTTATGACGGAAGACGCCCTGTTTGAAATAAAAGAAAGTGAATCTACGCTTGAACACTCCTCCGAATGAATTGCAAACGCTTCCTCTATCGCCCTTGATACCGAGTTGTGACCCTGACCCGTGTTGCAGGTGAGTATGATCGCTTTCAG
>DDJI01000038.1:1885-2796 GCA_002338885.1 Ruminococcus sp. UBA1828
TAGAAAACATGTTGTCAATTAAATGCCATTGACGGGCGAAAAACTTTGAAAATTCCCTTGACGCGCAACCGCGACGGATATAAAATCATAATGACTTTCTTGATATATAATAACTTTATTTCTTTTTGGGTTGATTTATAGTTTGGCGTATTATATAATAATGCTAATGTATCGTTGAAAGGAATGATATTAATTTATGAAGAAGAGGATTGTTACTATGATTGCATGTGCAGCAACGCTCTTCAGCAGCTTGAGCGGCTGTGGAGCTACAAAGACAGATTTTACTATAGCGAANNTATTTGGGATATACCGTCGGCGATACTCTCACCGAAACAAATAAGCCTATAGGAGATCACAACCCCATTGCTTCCAACGTGTTCTTTGCCGACCCTACGGCTGTTGAGTATGAGGGAAGACTTTATGTATACGGAACCTGTGACCAGCAGGAATATGACGCTAAGGGCGGATTCGGAGCAAACAGCTACGGCAGCATAAACACCCTTGCAGTCTATTCCACCGCTGATATGGTAAACTGGACTTATCACGGCACAATACCCGTAACGGAAATAGCTACATGGGCAGGATGCTCATGGGCTCCCTCCATTGTAAAGAAGGAAGGCGCTTTCGGAAAGACCGAGTTTTATCTTTACTTTGCAAACAGCGCCGTAAATATCGGCGTGCTCAAGTCCGATTCGCCCCTGGGCCCGTGGGAAGATCCTATCGGCGGCCCGCTCATAGACAACAGCATGAGCCAGCTTTCCGATGACCCCGTGTTCTGGTGCTTCGACCCCGGCGTGGTTGTTGACGAAAACGGCGTGGGATGGATAGCTTTCGGCGGCGGAGATCCTCATTCCGATGATCCCGATGAAAATGCAATGGATACCGGCAACTGCAGAATTGCAAAGCTCGGC
>DDJI01000115.1:0-2190 GCA_002338885.1 Ruminococcus sp. UBA1828
TGCGATGTTGAAAAACATGCTCTCGGGTGATATAATATCGCGGGCAATATATGCCCTTTGGCGCAGTGCGCCTTTATTTATGCAAATATTTGGGGACGTGAAAACATGGACAATACATCTGAACTTTTCGGCAAGGCAAAAATCAGCAAGGTGCTTTTCAAGCTTGCACCGCCGGTCATGCTTGCCCAGCTCATTCAAGCGCTTTACAATATAGTAGACAGCCTCTTTATAGGACGATACTCAAGCACCGGACTCACGGCTTTATCTATAGTCTATCCTCTTCAGCTTTTGATGATAGCGATAGCTGTCGGAACGGGCGTGGGAATAAACACCGTGATGGCTGCAAAGCTTGGAACTTCAAATAAAAAAGAAGCGGATGAGTACGCAGGAGTGGGAACTCCTTTGGCGCTTGCTCTTTGGATTGTGTTTGCGGCGGTGTGCTGGTTTGCAATGCCGGTATACGCAGGACTGTCAACAGACTCCGCACATGTTATCGAGGATGTGATAACGTACGGCAGAATAGTTTGCGTGTTCAGTATAGGATTGTTCCTTGAGAGCGTGTGGACAAAGGTCCTTCAGGCAAACGGGGACATGAAAACTCCCATGATAGCGCAGATATTGGGCGCACTCACAAACATAGTATTAGACCCGCTGCTTATTTTCGGAATGTTCGGACTGCCGCAGATGGGCATAGCGGGAGCGGCAGTTGCGACGGTAGCCGGTCAGGCTGTAGCGGCGCTTGTCGTCATGAGAAAGGGTTTCAGACGCTCTCCTGCGGCGGCGATGTATCCTAAGTATGTTGCAGATATTTTCCGCCTCGGCATGCCTAATATACTCATGCAGTCGGCATACACGTTTTACATATTCGGATTGAACTTAATCCTGTCAGAGTTTTGCGATGAAGCTGTAACCGCGCTCGGACTTTATTACAAGTGGCAGACGTTCTTCTTTATTCCTCTTGGAGCGATGCAGACATGCATTGTTCCGGTGATAAGCTATAACTATGCCGCCCGAAATACCGACAGGTGCAAAAAGACGCTGACGGCGTCGGTGATTTTCGGCCTGGTGCTTATGGCGGTGGGAACGCTTTGCTTTGTCACCATTCCGGACTACATGCTCAGGGTGTTTACATCAAACGAAAAGGTGGTAGATATAGGCACTGTGGGATTCAGGTTTGTCGGCGTCAGCTTTTTGCCTATGGTCACATCGCTTATATTCCCTGTGTTTTTCCAAGCTGTCGGAATGAGCCTGAAAAGCACGGTGCTGACCGTTGTCCGCACGGTTGTGCTCTTTGTGCCGCTGGGATATGTCTTTTCAAGGTTCGGACTGACGTGGTTTTGGATGACATACCCCGTGACGGAGGTAATAACAAGCGCAGTCGGCTTTGTTTTCTATCATCAGTTCCTGTCGAGCGATTACGTCAAAAATTCGGACAGCTCAGACTATATCCTGCCCGAAACAGATAATTCATCGGAACCCGCACTTTTGCCGTCAAAGCCGGGGGCGATAATAACAATTGCAAGGGAGCATGGCTCGTCCGGCAAGCAAGTCGGCAAGATAGCGGCTCAAAAGCTCGGCATACCGTTTTACTATAAAGAGATGATAGCGCTTGCCGCACACGAAAGCGGGCTTGACAAGGAGTTTATATCAGACATACATAAAAATTCGCCCGACATATTAAGAGAGCTGTACCTGAGCGCCCATGCCGTCGGCTACGCCATCAAAGCGCAGGATGAGATAATCAGAAAGATAGCCGATAACGGCAGCTGCGTAATTGTGGGAAGGGCAGCGGACTACGTCCTCAGGGACAGACAAGAGCTTGTCAGGGTGTTCATCCATGCGCCGAAGGAATTCAGGATAAAAAGAGTGATGGAAGTCTATAAAGATACCTCTGAGGAGGCAAGGAGAAATATCCGCCGCTCCGACAAGGCAAGGGCAGCGTATTATAAGCATGTATCCGGATGCCGCTGGGGTTCAAAGGGCGCAAATTATGAGCTGATCATCGACTCGTCTTTGGGAATAGAAAAAGCGGCAGACGAGATAGTGAGCTATGTAAAAAATCATTTTAAGGATAATTGAGCATGATAAAAACCGAGCCGGACAGCGACGCTATACGACTCGGTTTTATGCGTTTTATAAGCTTTATGAAAAGAGCGGAGCAAAGAGCCTACCGAGAAATTTTCTCAAGAT
>DDJI01000115.1:2227-13028 GCA_002338885.1 Ruminococcus sp. UBA1828
TATCCTGCTGAGCTACGGAAACAGGTCAACAAACGATATTATACACTACTCACCGCTAAAAATCAATAGCGCCTATAAATTTTCGGCGATATTATGTAAGGCTTGCATTTTGACATATTCCGCATATAAAGCGTGCCTATAATCTTATAAAACGATGCTGCACGAAAGGAGAGACGCAGATGAAGAACTTTGCAAAGGGCTTGATAGTGGTTGCTTTGTCCCTTGTAATAATTCCGCTTGCAACCGTGTTTATATCGTCGCTGATAAACGACAACGCCCTGCCCGCAAGCTCGCCCGAAGTGTCTTTAGACGCAGATCCCTCGGACAAGCCAAACGGTTTAGAGTATGAGCTTATCGACACGGTTTTGGTGTATGACACCGTCTCGATGACCCAAAGTGAGCTGAGCACTGAGCAGTATCTTGTTCGGGCAGTGCTTGGAACCCTTTCTCCCTATGCGCATGATGAGCTTATCAAAGCCCAGTCGGTTTTAATGTACACATATATCTTGGGAAGGCGTCTTGAAGAGCTTGACACCCCGACTCCCGAGCTTCAAGGCTGCGACATAAGCACCGATACAAATCTGTATTTTCCGCTTGTCGATGAGGACGGCTTTTATGCTCAGTACGGCGACGAGGCGGACGAGCTTGTTGACAAGGTCACAAAACTCGTGCAGGAAACAATGGGGGAGTATTTAAGCTATGACGAAAGCCCGATTGTAGTGGCGTTTTGCTTTTCATGCGGCGGCAGAACAGAGAGCGCATCGGACGTGCTCGGCGAGGATGTGCCATATTTAAAATCGGTTTCGTGCGAGTATGACGCCGACTATACAATAGACGTCACCTACTCAAAAACAGAGGTGTTTGCAAGGGTGGCAACGAAAAACGATGCCATAACGCTTTTGGGCGACCCGTCGGGATGGATTGTGCCGGTAGAGGTGACCGGAACGGGCTATGTAAAACAGGTGCTTGTCGGCTCTGACAACGTCATATCCGGCGCAACGCTTGCATCCTGGCTCAATCTGCCCTCCGCAAGGTTTACAGTCAGCTATTCGGACGAATTTATGCGCTTTACGTTTAAGGTGTCGGGAAACGGAAACCTTTTGGGGCTGTCTCAGTACGGTGCAAACGAAATGGCAAACAGGGGATGGACGTATGATGAGATTCTTATGTACTTCTTTTCCGACACTCAAATATGCAAATCCGCATAAACAAAAAAGCAGGGGAAACCCTGCTTTTTAGATTGTGAAAGTTACGGCTCTTCGTCGATTGCCACTGAGCTGACCTCAAGCGACGCTATGTTGTAAGAGATTCCGTTGCTGACAAGCGTGTAAATCATCGTCTTGTCAGGATCGGATGTCGATGCAATCCAGTGCGTAATGGGGGTGCGGTAGCTGACTGTAGCGACATATCCGGTTTCCGTCTGCACCAAAGAATCAATTGTGGGATAGTACGCTAAGGTTCTCGGCGTTGCGGGGATGCTGTACATTCCGGTTTCTTCGTTGTAAACAAACTGAAGTTCTTCGTCGCCTACCGTTGCATGCGTGTACGTCAAACCGCTTCCGAAAAGCTTGTTCACTCTTGTGTCAATGTCGAGGTATGATACGGTGTAGTATCCGTTTTGAACGGTGTAGGTTGCGGAGGGGGAGAGTATTACATCCCAGCATGCGGCGGTTATAATTACATCGCTGTTGAGCGAGTCAACGCTCTCAAATGTCGGGGCATCGCTTGCACACAGCGGAATAACAAGCCTTTCAATATACTCCCTTTGGGCTGTCATCTCGCGCCTTTCGTTTGCGTACTCACGGAAGATGTTAAACGCAGATACCATTCCGAATATCGCAAATCCCAAGACAAGCACGCCGAATATTGCGGACATGACCTGATTTAAGCTTATGCTTTGACTTGACGGCTGCTCCTCTGCAAGACCTAAGCCTTCGGCACTTTCGTCGAGCGCATCGTCAAGCATTTCTTTTACCTCTCGAACCTGCTCGTCTATGCCCGACCGCTCACGCTTTTTTGATGCGCCGTCGTCGGACGAATCCTTTGAATCGCCTATCTTTTTATCGTCAGTGCTCTTAGAAGACTTTTCGTCAGATGCACCGCCGCCCTTTTGCGCAATTTTATCGGCCTTTTCTTTAGATGCTTTGGCGGATTTACTGTCACTTGCAGCGGCTGAGCCTTTATCGCCCGTCTCGTCGCCGGAGGACTTAAACATGCCCTTTAGCGCATTTGACATCGCCTTAAAGTCTATAAGAGGCTTAGAGCTGCGGGCTTTTTTTGCGGCCTCCGTTTCCTTTTCGGCTTTCTCAATCTCGGCGGGATTCAGCTCTATAATGCCTGTGGCGTCCGCAAGCGTTGCCACCGCATTTGCAAACTCCTCGTCCGCATCCTTTGCGCCGGCGGAGTTCTTGTTCGCAGTGTCTGTGTCGGCGGAGTTTTTTTCGCCGGCATCTGCACCCATAGTGCCTGAAACTACCGCGTTTTCCGCGCTTTTGTCCTTTGAGCCTGCATCATCCGCCGAAACAGCGCTTTGGTCTGGCTTTTGAGTGTCTTTTTCCGACCTTGCTGCCGTATCGTTTTGGCGATGCCTGCGCTTGTTTTTTGGCCTTCTTTTGTCAGGCGCTGAGCCTGCGTTTTCGCCTGACGACGGCTTGCTGCCGCTGTTTTTTGATGTTATCTTGTCTGAGTCTGCCATGTGACGCTCCTCACCTTATCTGACCGTTGCCGTTGATAAGATATTTGTAGGTTGTAAGCTCCTTGAGTCCCATCGGGCCGCGCGCATGGAGCTTTTGAGTTGATATGCCTATTTCCGCGCCGAGTCCGAACTCATAACCGTCGGTAAACCTTGTGGAGGCGTTTACATAGACAGCGGCTGCATCGATTTGCTTCTGGAACTCTTCCGCCGCATGGATGTTGTCGGTAACTATGCACTCAGAGTGTCCTGACGAGTAGCGGCAGATGTGATCGATAGCGTCGTATATGCTGTCTACAACCTTTACGGCAAGTATATAATCCAAAAACTCTGTTGCGTAGTCCTCTTCGGTGGCGTCGACAACCGAGTCTCCTAAAATCATCTTTGTAATGCAGCAGCCGCGCAGCTGAACGTGCGACTTGTCAAGCCTGCGCTTTAACTTCGGCAAAAACTCCTCTGCGATGTCCCTGTGCACAAGCAGCGTTTCCGCGGCGTTGCATACGCCGGGGCGGGATGTTTTTGCGTTGTCGACTATGTCAACCGCCATTTCGATGTTGGCGGCGGAGTCTACATATATGTGGCAGTTGCCCACGCCTGTTTGAATGACAGGGACAGTTGCATTTTGAATCACGGAGTTGATAAGCCCTGCTCCGCCTCTCGGAATCAGCAGGTCGAGGTAGTTGTTGGCTTTCATCATTGTGTTTGACGTCTCGCGTGAAGTGTCGGTCACAAGCTGGACGCAGTCCGCCGGCAGCTCCGCTTTTTCAAGCGCCTGACGCATGATGCTGCATAAAATTGTGTTTGAATATATGGCTTCTTTTCCGCCTCTGAGTATGACGGCGTTGCCCGACTTTATGCAAAGCGCGGCGGCATCCGCCGTGACGTTGGGTCTTGCCTCGTATATGATTCCGATAACGCCCATGGGAACTCTGAGCTTTGTTATTCTGAGGCCGTTCGGCCTTGTTTCTCCGTTTTCGATTATTCCTATCGGGTCGGGAAGGGATATTACCTTTCTGACCCCGTCGGCTATGCCGGATATTCTTTTTTCGTTGAGGTAGAGCCTGTCAACCAAAGACGATTTCATTCCCGCGGCCTCGGCGTTCTTGACGTCTATGCGGTTTTGGTCTATTATCATCCTCTTGTGCTCCTCTAAAGCGTCGGCGATAAATGAAAGAGCGTTGTTTCTGTTTATCACCGATGAGCAGGAGAGCACGCGCTTTGCTTCCTTTGCGTTTTTGCCTATGGTATCAAAATCGTACATATCAATCACCTGTAACCGTATCAGCTTTGTTCGCTTTAAAAAGCGTGCCTATGATTTTGCCGTCAAATATGTCGTACAGATTTTTCGGTCTGTCTCCGTTTATAATCAGCATGTCTATGCCGCTTTGCATTACTATCTGCGCCGCATGCAGCTTTGTGGCCATGCCGCCCGTGCCTAAAGCAGTTCCCGCGTCACCTGCGGCGTGGCGTATGTCGTCGGTGATCTTTTCTATGCGGGAAATGAGCTTGGCGTCGGGATTTGTTCTCGGGTCCTTGTCGTACATTCCGTCGATATCGGAAAGTATTATAAGCAGATCCGCCTTTATAAGACATGCAACCATCGCGGCGAGCGAATCGTTTTCTCCGACTTCAAGCTCCAACTCGTCTATGGCGACAACGTCGTTTTCATTCACTATCGGTATTGCGCCCTTTGCGATTATGGTTTCTATGCAGTTTTCGACGTTTATCTTTCTTTCGTCTGTCAGCACGTACTTCGTCAAAAGAACCTGCGCGGCAATGATATTGTACTCGTTAAAGAGCTTGTCGTACATGTTCATAAGCTCGCACTGACCTATAGCGGCGCATGCCTGCTTTGTAGGCGTGTCCTTTGGCTTTGAGCTCATGCCGAGCCTTGCGGCTCCTAAACCTATAGCTCCCGACGTCACAAGAACTATCTCGTATCCGGAGTTTTTTATGTCAGATATGACCTTCACAAGCTCCTCGACAACCCTTATGTTGAGCTGTCCGGATGCATGCGTAAGAGTGGATGTTCCCACCTTGATGACAATTCGCCTTTTGTTTTTTACTGTGCTGTGTGTGCTCATGTTTATGCGTGTCCTTCCTGCCTGACCTTAAAGCGTCAGACGGCAACGTTGTTTGCAGGGTGTCCCGCAAGGTAGTTTTTCAGATTGTCGCTGACCATGTCTATAAGCCTTATCCTCGTTTCAAGAGGCGCCCACGCAATATGCGGCGTTATGCAGCAGTTTTTTGCATTGCGGAGCGGGCAGTTTACATCCATCGGTTCGCGGTCTAATACGTCAAGCGCGGCGGCGGCAATTTTACCGCTGTTAAGCGCATCCGCAAGGTCGCGCTCAACTACGGCTCCGCCCCTTGAGGTGTTTACAAGCATTGCGGAAGGTTTCATCAAAGCAAGCGTGTCCTTGTTTATAAGTCCTGCCGTCTCGTCTGTGAGCGGGCAGTGGAGGCTGACGATGTCCGATTCTTTTAGCAGCTCTTCAAGGCTCACGACCTTTATTCCGCTGTCGTCCTTTGGATAGCTCCTTGTGTGAACCAAAATGTTCATGTTAAAAGCCTCGGCTATTCTTTTTACTGCTTTGCCTATTGCGCCGTATCCGACTATGCCTATGGTTTTTCCCGCAAGCTCGAAAAACGGAATGTTAAAGTAGCTGAAAAGCTTGCTGTAACACCAGTCGCCGTTTTTTACCGTTTGGTCGTAGGCGGCAACGCCTGAATACCTGTTTAATATCAGCGCAAAAGTGTGCTGAGCCACTGCGTTTGTCGAGTATCCCGGGACGTTTGATACAACGCATCCGCGCGCTTTCGCCTCTTTGATGTCTATGTTGTTGTAGCCTGTTGCAAACAAGCCGATGTATTTTATGTTCGGACAGCGCTCAAATACCTCTTTTGTTATTCTGCACTTGTTCGTCAGAACAACATCCGCGTCCGAAATCCTGTCTGCAATCTCGTCATCTGTGCTGAAACCGTATATAACGGTCGGCAGAACAGAGCTTATCTTGTCAAGGCTGACGTCGGAGTCCGTAACCGTGTCCGCGTCAAGTATCACCGCACGTATCATTTGTCAAAGCCCTCGTTGTCAAACGCCTGTCCTATGATGTCGCCCGAGTTGTCCTTTATTATTTGCTTTCTTTCCGTTTTAACGGCTTTTTCAACATCGGAAAGATCGTCGGAATCAGGGGACGATCCCTTTGCGGAGCTGCTGCCGCTTGCGGCTTTGCTCTCTTTTTTGTCGCTGCGATGCTGCAAGAATATCATCACAAGCAGTATTGCCTCACATATTCCGACGGCATACGCCGTGTATCTGTCGGTGAAGAACTGCAGCAAAAGCGTCAAGTCGCACACTATCAGCCAAAGTATGTCGTTTACCCTGCGGTGCCTGATATACAAAGCTATGAATAAGACCGTAGCCACAATGCAAAAAACGACGTGCAGCCAGGTAGGCAGGGGAGCAAACCTGCTTTGAATCCCTGCGGTGCGCAGGATAAGAAGCGTATTAAGCATATACAATGCCTCCGTCATATAACAATAATTATAAAACAGTATATCATGCGCATTGTAAAATTGCAAGATGAACTTGGTTTAACGGTTTAGCGGGACAGCGAGATAACCTTGACACGACTTTTTTACAACTGTATAATTTTAATGCGCCGGATGCAACCGTTGAACGAGACCGCTCAAGAGGCTTGTTCTTATTCGGCAGATTTTAAACAGCTTGGAGCGTTACTATGGATGCAAAGGACAAAACAACAAATACCTGCGGCGCGTATATGACTGCGGATGCCGTCATCGCATGCGGCGGCAGCTCGTCTCGTATGGGCAGGAATAAACTTTTGGCAGACATCGGCGGCGTGAGCTGCATAAGAAGAACCTGCATGGCGTTTGACAGCGTCACGGCTATAAACAAAATCATAATCAGCGCCCCGCAGGAGCACCGGAAAGAGTATGAATGCGCAATCGGACAGCTGAATAAGGAAATAGTTTTTGTTCAGTCCGGAGCATCTCGTCAGGAATCCGTCATAAATGCCGTAAAAAAATCTGACGCAGATATAGTGGTCGTTCATGACGGCGCAAGACCGCTCGTTTCAAGCGAAACTATAGAAAAATCCATTTGTGACGCCAAAAAATACGGAAGCTCCGTGACGTGCGTCCCCGCAAAGGACACGATCAGATATGACGACGGAGAAAAAAGCCATGTTCCCGACAGGAGCGATTTGTACATTGTACAGACGCCGCAGAGCTTTTTAAGGCAGGTTTATTTAAAGGCGGCGCAGGAGGCAGTTATGCATGAAAAAGACTATACCGACGATGCTCAGCTTGTGGAGGCAATAGGCGTAAAGCCGCATATAACCATGGGCGAGTATTCAAACATAAAGCTCACTACCTCGGAGGATTTGGCATGCGCCGAAGCGCTTTTAGACAGCATGCACGGCCGCACACCGCGTTCTTGCATGCCGAGAATAGGCCACGGGTACGACGTTCACAGATTTTCCGCGGATAGAAAACTCGTCCTCGGCGGAGTGCAGATACCTTACGAGATGGGGCTGCTCGGTCACTCAGACGCCGACGTGCTCACCCATGCTCTGATGGACGCCCTGCTCGGCGCAGCTGCGCTCGGCGATATAGGCGGCATGTTTCCCGACAGCGATGCTCGGTTTGAAGGCATAAGCAGCACAGTCCTGTTAAAAGAAGTGATGAAGACTCTTCGCAGCAACGGGTACGAACTTCAAAACTGCGATGTCACGGTGATTGCGCAAAGGCCAAAGCTCATGCCTTACATTCAGCAAATGAGGCAAACCCTCTCAAACGCCATGGGCGTGGATACGACCCGCGTCAGCGTCAAGGCGACCACTGAAGAAGGTCTTGGTTTTACCGGACGCGGAGAAGGTATTGCGGCGCATGCGGTGGCGATCATATATTGAATACGTGATTGATAAATATGTTGAATATATGCAGGCGGCAGCTGACCGCCTGCTTTTTTGCTGCCTGTATGGCGGCGCGTCGGGATGCATCGGGACAACGGCGAAAGCGCACGCATATACTGATTAGTAATAACAGCTCACAGCGATGGGACAATACAGCCTACCGCGCCTGTTATCATACAATGAAGTGTATGCAAACTTTAATATATTCGAGGTGCGAAATGACCTATACGCTTATCGCCGTTTCGTCCATAACATATGCTATGAAGGCGAAACGGCTTTTAAATAACATGGGATACTATTGTGAAATAGAAAAGACTCCTAAAAACCTTGCGACAGGATGCGGATACTCGATAAGAGTAAAGGATGACAGCGAAATAATATCCGCTATTCTTTTACGCAACGGCATAGCGCACAAGGATGTAATGTCGGTAAAAAGATAGGAGAACGCCATGAGATGCATATATTTTGACAACGCCGCCACAACGTTTCCCAAGCCGCCGTCGGTGAAAACGGCGGTTGCAAATGCCGTGTCAAACCTCGGCGGCAATCCGGGGCGAAGCGGGCATGTATACTCCGTCGAGGCGGCAAAGGCGGTGTATTCGGTAAGACAAAAATCCGCCGCCATGTTTGGCGCTCAGCCGGAAAACACGGTGTTTACGCAAAACTGCACCCATGCGCTCAATCTTGCGCTCAAAGGCATAGCAAGCCGCGGCGACAGGATCGTAATTTCATCTATGGAGCACAACGCCGTCGCAAGACCCGCATACGCCCTTTCAAAGCAAGGCGCAAGGGTGTTTGTCGCAGAGGTTGAGGACACGGATGAAAAAACAGTGGAGAATTTTAAAGAGCTCATCACTCCGGATACAAAATGCGTAGTCTGCACCGCAGCAAGCAACGTCACCGGAAGGATAATGCCGATAGACGAAATAGCGCATATCTGCCGCACGTCGGGCGTATGCCTGATAGTTGACGGCGCGCAGGCGTGCGGAATAATTCCCATGAAGATAGGAAACGGCATAAACTTTATCTGCACAGCCGGACACAAGGGTCTGTACGCCGCAACCGGAACGGGACTTTTGATATCTGACGGAACTTACAGCCTAAACACTATCATGGAGGGCGGAACGGGCGCCACATCCGCCGAGCTTGAGCAAACACCGTTTATGCCGGAAAAGCTTGAATGCGGAACCGTAAACACCGTCGGCATAGCGTCGCTCGGAGCGGGAATTGACTATGTAAACAGAATGGGAACAGGCAGCATATATGCGCACGAAAACGCGCTCTGCGAGATATTCATCGACGGCATAAAAGGTTTGCAGGGCGTTAACATCCACAGACAGGGCGAGAAGTTTGTGCCGATTGTCTCTTTTTCCATCGACGGTATAGACTCCGAGGCCGCCGCGGGATGCCTGTCAGATATGGGATTTGCGCTGAGGGGAGGGCTTCACTGCGCCGTGCTTGCTCATAAAACCATAGGAACATTGCCATGGGGAACGGTGAGATTTTCTCCGTCCGTTTTCAGCAGCGAAAATGATGTCAAGGTGCTTGTGTCGGCAGTAAAAAAAATATTAAAACACGGTTTGTGACTATTGTAATTTAAGAGGATTGCTGATAAAATAAAGAGGATGTATAGATGCCGCACACTTGCGGTGGAAAGGGGAAATGACAATGGAGTATATAACCGATATGCTTTCCAGGTTTGTCAGTACGGTCAGCTCTATAGATATAAAAGACGTCATAGATATGATTTTGCTGACATATTGCGTATATAAGGGAATAAAACTTGTCCGAGAAACTAAAGCTCAGCAGCTTTTGGTGGGAATACTCATTGTCGTGGTTGTTTACATCGTTGTTTCGGAGCTTGAGCTGAAGGCGATGTCATACCTGCTGCAAAACTTCTTCCAGGTCGGATTGATTGCACTTGTAGTCGTGTTCCAGCCGGAGCTGAGGCGAATACTCGAACGGGTGGGACGAACGAATATACGGTCGCTGAATATATTTAACGACGGGTATCGGGCGGATAATGCGACGCAGAACTGGTCTGACGCCATCGACGTAATAGGCGAGGCCGCAAGCCAGCTTTCCGAATCTACAACCGGCGCGCTCATAGTAATCGAAAGAAAGATACGCTTAGGAGAGCAGATAGACACCGGAACAGTCATGGACTGCATACCGAGCGTTGCAACACTCGGCAGCATATTCTTCCCGAAAACCCCGCTTCACGACGGTGCGGTTATAATCAGAAACGCAAGAATAATAGCGGCGGGATGCTTCCTGCCGACGCCTCAGAAAGAGGAAACCATAAATAAGCAGCTTGGTTCGCGCCACCGCGCCGCTATAGGAATGAGCGAAAACTCGGACGCCATCATAGTAGTTGTTTCAGAGGAGACCGGAACCATATCGATAGCCGAGAACGGAGAACTCACAAGAGGATACACTCACGAAAGGCTTGTCAAATATCTAAAGTCCCAGATAATCCCCGAAAAGAGCCAAAACGAAGGAAACTTGTTTACAAAGCTTATCGGCAGAAAGGACAAGAAAGATGCCAGAAAAAAGCAAAAAAACTAAGCCGCTCAGAAACAGCAATTTGTTTTTAATATTGATTTCTGCGATCATAGCGTTTGCTTTGTGGATAGTCATGTCTTTGACGGCGTTCCCTGAAATGACGCAGGTCATAAGAAACGTGCCGATAGATTTTTCTCTGGCGGGAAGCTATGCCGACGTTGCGGGCATTTCTATTTTGGACACGTCGAATCAGACCGTAAACCTGAGAATTACCGGACAGAGGTATCTTATAGGCGACTATACATCCGAAGACGTGCATGTAGGCATAAACCTCGACTCTGTAAGAGCGCCCGGAGTGTATGAGCTTGCCCTTGTGGTTACGAGCAACAACGGAGACGAAATAGAAGTCGAGCAGATTGAGCCGTCAACCGTAAGGGTGGAATTTGACTATATAATCACAAAGGAGTTTTCCGTTGCCGACGGAACGCTCGCAGCCGATATATCCAGCCTTTCAGCCAGCCAGGGATATCTTATCGACCCGAGCGAAGTGACAATAAATCCTTCAACCGTGGAGCTGAGAGGTCCGAGAGATTATATAAACCAGATAACGTCATGCGTTGTAAAGGTTGATTCGTCCTCGACGCTTAAAACCACCTCGCATATA
>DDJI01000115.1:13049-16520 GCA_002338885.1 Ruminococcus sp. UBA1828
TAACACATCGCTTGTCATGTATAACGGCGAGAACGTAGTGGAAGATGAGAAGATAACCGCTCAGACAGACTCGTTTGAGCTTACGGTCCCGGTGTATATGCGAAAGGACTTAAACCTTGACGTTGTTATTCAAACATACTTCGACCAGTTTGATATTTCTTCGCTCAAGTATACTATTGACCCTTCGACTATCGCCGTCAGAAGCCAAAGCGACAGGATTACCGACCTTGATGAAATATCCTTGGGATTTATCGACCTTAGAAATATTGATGTCAACAGAACGACATTCCAAATGCCGATAAACGACACCGAATATTATACAAATATCACCGGACTTGATACGGCAACAGTGACGTTTGACCTTGAAAACTACAGCATGAAAACTGTCAGCCTGTCGAATTCTCAGGTCTACCCGATAAACGTTCCGAGCGGGTACACTGTAAATGTCGAAAGCGAAACGATACAAAACGTCACAATAGTAGGCCCGTCGGATGTGATAGACCAAATCGATTCAAGCGATGTCATAGCACAGCTTGATATGCTTGATTACAACGTCACCGAGGGATATAACATCTATCCTGTGTCAGTCTACCTTCCTACGCATAACGATTGCTGGTGCGTCGGCTATTATCAGGTATACTGCTCGATAGAAAGAACCGATGCACAAACAGTCAATCCGACAGCCGAGTAATTGGATCGTCAGTTGCTAAACGGTGCCAAAGTAAATAGCAGTCGGCGCAAAGTGAGCTGAATAAATCCGGCGGCACTTTGCGCTGTTTTATATAAANNGCATTTGAACTTAGGAGGTTAGCTATGCCGATAATAGTTTCAAACATAAACTCAAGGCCTCAAAGAATAGGCGAAAACTCGTATGACGGCAGCGCAGAAGCCGTGAGAAAGGCGGTAAAATATCTGATTTCCCGCGGAGTCATGCGTGACGACATAGTTGATGCCGGAGTCCATAAAATTTCACTCGACGCAAGAAAGCGAAACGACATACACTTTGTCAGCTCCGTTTACTTCAGACTTTCCTCGGATGCGCTTGAGCGCAAAATCGCCTCAAGCGCCGCCCAAGTTAAGTATGTAGACAGCCCGAGCCTTCCGGTTGTCGTGTCTGATGAGAAAAAAGGCGGCAGAGTGGTGATAGCGGGCTTCGGACCTGCGGGAATGTTTTGCGCGCTTGTGTTGTCTGAGCATGGCTATAAACCGATAGTTCTTGAACGCGGCGCAGACGTCGATACAAGGATTGCCGCGGTAAAAAGCTTTTGGTCGGGCGGGGAGCTTGACGAAAACACAAACGTGCAGTTCGGCGAAGGCGGAGCGGGCACATTTTCTGACGGCAAACTCACAACAAGAATATCCGATCCGCTTTGCGCATATGTAATGCAGAGGTTTTGCGACTTTGGAGCGCCGGCGGAAATTCTTCACGCCGCCAAACCGCATATAGGCACGGACAAGCTCAGAGAAGTTGTAAAAGCTATCCGCATGCGGGTGATAGAATGCGGCGGAGAGGTTAGATTTTTGTCGCCGCTGCGCTCTTTAAAAATATCATCCGGCAAGGTTGTGTCGATAAATACGCCAGACTCGCAGATAGAAACCGGAGCGCTTGTTTTGGCAATAGGACACTCGGCAAGGGATACCTTTGAGATGCTCCTTAAAAACGGCGTGGTGCTTCAGCCAAAGCCCTTTTCCGTCGGCGCAAGAATAGAACATACACAGCAAAGCGTCAACCAAAGCCTTTACGGCGAGTATGCCGACAAGCTCGTACTTCCCGTCGGCGAGTATCAGTTGTCGCACAGACGTCCCGACGGCAGGGCAGTGTATACTTTTTGTATGTGCCCGGGAGGATATGTTGTGGCCTCTTCAAGCGAGAAAAACACAATCGTGACAAACGGAATGAGCGAGTATAAAAGAGACGCCGAAAATGCAAACGCCGCGCTCGTCGTGTCGGTTTCGGAAAAGGATTTCGGCTCAGACCCTCTTGACGGAGTGAGGTTTGCAAGGTCGATAGAGTCAAAAGCATACTCGGCATCGGGAAGCTGTCTCGCCCCCGCCTCAACCGTGGGAAGCTTTTTGGGATGCGAATCTGAAAAAAGCGTACTGCCGTCATATAAGCCCGGCGTATGCATGCAAAACCTTGACAATATTTTACCGCAGTTCGTCACAGACATGATGAAAGAGGGAATACGCGTTTTCTCAAGAAAGATGAACTGCTTTTCCGATATGGGAGCTGTTTTAACCGCCCCCGAAACGAGAACTTCGTCGCCGGTGAGAATTTTGCGCGGCGATGAGCGAAATGCAGTGGGAATAGATAACCTGTATCCCTGCGGCGAGGGCGCGGGATATGCCGGCGGCATCATGTCGGCGGCGGTTGACGGAATAAAAACAGCGCTGAAAATAATGTCCCGCCGCGCACCCGAGTGATAACGCCTTTTAATCGCTCGAAATTTAAAAAAAATATGCCGAAAACATTATTTTTGACTTGACATAAGCATAGAATTGTGCAAAACTATAATTAGAAGCCTAATTAGATTGGAGAGGTTCATGTGTCTAAAATTTACGGATTGCATAAAGCGCTCATATTCAGCTCTGCGGCACATAGAAAAGCTTGCAGGAGTGAATTTCAGCGTCTCAACCTCTCCGACGGACAGCCGAAGGTTTTGTCCGTCTTGGTTGAGAATGAGGGCTATTTGCAAAAGGACTTGGCGAAAAGGTGCCATGTCGAACCTGCGACAATGACCAGTATACTTGCAAACATGAGTAAAAACGGTTTGGTGCGCAAGGAAATCGAACATGTATCGGGCGGAAAGCGTGCGTTTGCAATATACCTGACCGATAAGGGAAGGGAAATAGCGGAGCAGGTGAACGAAATCGTCCAAAGCGCCGAGGAAAAAGCGTACGAGGGATTTTCCGATGAGGAAAAGCGACTGATCGTCGCATGCTTAACAAGGCTCGGAGAAAACCTTGTTGCGGCTTCGGAACTAAGCGAGTAGCCGACTTCAAAAACGCTTACAATAATTAAAAAGGGGAGTATGTTGTTATGAAGATGATATTTAAGAGGATACTTTTGTCCATGTTGGCGGGCGCAACTCTTTGCTGCATGGGCGGCTGCGCTAAAAAAGTGACGGTTGTCGATGAAATACCGGATGAATACCGCCAGCCGTGTGAGAACGGCGGAACTATAGAGCTTTTCACCTATCCCACAAAGGATTACTACGGCACCATGGGCGACATAGAAAAGCAGGCGTATATCTACCTTCCTTACGGCTATGATGAGACAAAGCAGTATAATGTCATGTATCTTCTCCACGGTATAGGCGGAGATATATGGGAGTGGGGAATGACCGGCGAGGACTCCGACGTAAAGAAGATAATGGACAACTTAATAGCCAACGGCGATATTGAGCCGTTCATAGTTATAACCCCCAACGGACGCGCGTCTAAGGACAACGGGCCAAACTCCGATTCAAA
>DDJI01000115.1:16550-30246 GCA_002338885.1 Ruminococcus sp. UBA1828
CCCGTATGTCGATGAACACTATGCTACATATGCCGATTACGGCGAGGATTATGATGTGACCGATGCACGTGACCACAGAGCTATAGCCGGACTTTCAATGGGCGGAATGCAGACTACAAATATCGGACTTTGCGAATGCCTTGACATGTTCAGCTATTTTGGTGCGTTCAGCTCCTGCCCGACTACATACACAGCCTCGGAAATAGCATTAAAGCTTGAGGGTTTCCCCGACTACGATATAAAGTATTTCTATAACCTGTGCGGAACAGAGGACGGAATAGCTATTTCTCACCACACAAACGCCGTTGAAGGACTTTGCGACCTCACCGATAAGCTCAAGGACGGAAAGAACTTCATGTGGCAGACAAGATCCGGCGGACATGATTTTAATATATGGTTCTTAGGATTTTATAACTTTGCTCAAATCGCATTTACACAGTGATAAACCGTATGCCGCANNCGCATAAAGGCGCCCCGTAAATTTGCGGGACGCCTTTTATTTTTACTTTCTGCCTTTAAATATAAGCATCGCAAGCCCTGATGCCACCGGAACTGCGGCCGCAAATATGAGCGACCATATCATCTGCGGCATAATCAGCGCCGATACCTCCATAGCCTCTGAGAGTATTGGGACGTATAGGCACAAAAGCGTAACCGCCGCCGATATCAAAACCGCACCTATAAGCCATGGATTTTTAAACGGATTCATCCTGAACACCGATACTTTTTCACTTCGGCATTCAAATACATGTATCAGCTGACTTGCTATAAGAGTTACAAGGGCGCATGTCCTCGCCTCGATTAAACTGCATCCTACGTTCAGCGAATATGCAAAGCATCCGAGCGTGCATACGCCTATTAAAATGCCTCTTATGATTATCTTTGAAAGCAGACCTCCGCTGAAGAACCCGCCCGAAAAGTCGGACGGCTTTTGTTCCGTCACGCCGTCCTCAGCCTTTTCAAGCCCCAACGCTATTGCCGGCAAGCCATCCGTCACAAGGTTGACAAGCAGTATTTGCGTGGGGAGCAAAATCACAGGCATGCCGAGTATAATTGACAAAAACATGACCGCAACCTCTCCTATGTTGCAGGATATGAGATAGCGCACAAACTTTCTTATGTTTGAGTATACTGTTCTGCCTTCCTTTACAGCTTGGCAGAGCGTAGAAAAATCATCGTCAAGAAGTATTATGTCCGCCGCCTGCTTGCATGCGTCGGTGCCGGTCTTTCCCATCGCAACGCCTATGTCGGCCTCTTTTATCGCAGGCGCATCGTTTACGCCGTCGCCGGTCATGGCTACAACAGCCCCGTTTTTCTTCAGCGCACTCACGATTCTCAGCTTGTCTTTAGGGTCTACCCTTGAGAATACGCATGCCCTGCCTATAATTTTTGACAGCTTCGCGTCAGACATCCCGTCAAGCTCTTCCTTGCTTACAGACAAGCCGCCGAACCTGAGTATACCCACTTCCTTTGCAATAGCCTCTGCCGTGAGCCTGTGGTCTCCCGTTATCATGACGGTGCGTATGCCTGCACGCCGCAGCCGAGCTACGGATGACCTTGCCTCTTTTCTCGGAGCATCTATCATGCCGGCAAGCCCTATAAATATTTCGTCGCCGCCCTCAGAGTACGAAAATGCCATTACCCTCAGCGCTTTTGATGCGTATCCGTCTACAATCTTGTAAAACTCCTGACGCATAGCGGGCGTCAATTTCTTCACGCCGGCTGCACTTTGATACATCCCGCACCTTTTTATGATCACGTCCGGCGCGCCCTTGGTGTATATAATGCTCTCACGGCTGCCATGCCTCACCGTAACGCTCATCATCTTGGTTTCGCTTTCAAAAGGAACCTCGCTTATGCGCATGTAGCTCTGCCTCAGCTCTTGTATGTTCATTCCGCAGCCTGCCGCCGCCGACAAAAGCGCCGCTTCGGTCGGGTCTGATGAGCGTACCTCGCCGTCGTCGGAAATTTCGCAGTTGTTGCACAGCGCGCAGCACCGCAAAAGCTCACGCAGAGTGTCGGTCATCATCGTCGGCTTGGAGTCAAGCGAGAGAACCATGGCTTTTGAGCCTTTTGACGGCGACAGCTCGTAGTCGCACATGTCTGAATATATTCTTGTGACACGCATTTTGTTTTCCGTCAGCGTGCCGGTCTTGTCTGTGCATATCACGGTTGTGCAGCCGAGGGTTTCAACAGAGTGCAGCCTGTGGACGAGCGCGTTGCGTTTTAACATCCTTCTTACGGCAAGGGCAAGCGATATGGTGACCGTGGCGGGAAGCCCCTCGGGAATGGCGGCTATGGCTATTGTGATTCCTGTCATCAGCATGTCAAAGACAGGCTCTCCGCGAAGTATTCCCGCAAGCGCCACCAAAAAGCATACCCCTATGCATATTCCGCACAGAACCTTGCCCAACGCGGCAAGCTTTTTTTGAAGTGGAGTTTCGTCGCCGCCGGCATCGTCTATGAGCGCAGACATCTGTCCCATCTTTGTGTTCATGCCTGTTTGCGTGCAGCAGACTACAGCGTTGCCCCTTGTGACCGACGCTCCCATGTAAACCATGCCCGATGAGTGCTCGCCGTCGCCGTATTCCGCCTTTCTGACAGCCTCAGATTCGCCTGTCAATATTGATTCGTCGCACCAAAGGCCGTTGCAGGAGATGATATTTCCGTCGCACGGTATTCTGTCTCCCGCCTCAATGCAAACTATGTCATCAGGCACAATGTTTGATGCGTCTATCTCTGTTTTAGTACCGCCGCGTATCACTCTTGCGGTGGGGGATGTCAGCTTTTCAAGCGCCTCCATTGTCTTTTCGGTTCTGAACTCCTGCACAAACCCCAAAACCGCATCCAAAAGAACTATCAAAATAATAGTAACGGCGTCGTATATTTCGCCCATCACCGCAGATATTGCGGTCGCTCCGAGCAAAATGAGCACCATAGCGTCCTTGAACTGGTCTAAAAACAGGGAAATTACGCTCTTTCTTTTCTTGGACTTTAGCGTGTTCAGCCCGTACTCGGAAAGCTTTTTCTTTACCTGTTCGTCCGTAAGGCCTGTTTTGTAATTGTCCTGCATACTAAAACTCCCTTCATTACTCGTCCTGTTTGTCCTATGATGAATCTATGTTCACAGAGGGAATTTTAGAATAAAAAAGCGCACAGACTTACCTGTGCGCTTTTTGTCGTGCAACCTGCAATTACTCGGCAGCGTATGCCTTTACGATTTCTCCGACGTATATTGTGTGAAGATCCATGTTGGGATAGTTGACCTTGAGAACGTCTTTGTCTATGAACGAATCCTCGGTCATCTTCTGTGCAAACAGCTTGCGGCATACCAAAACAAGGTTAGCTTCCTTAAACGTAACGGTGGAATCTATAAATTCCGGCGTTATGCCTGCCTCCTTCGGCTTGTCGTGATCCCTGCCCGAGACACGTCCGCAAAGCGTCAGCGCATCGCGGTAGCCGTCGGGGAAGAAGGTAATGGTGAAGTATTCGTTTTTGTCTACGAACTCCTTTGTGTACCTCTGCGGCCTTATGTAGCATGTGGCTGCGTTTTTGTTCCAAAGGACTCCTACACCGCCCCATGACGCAGTCATGGTGTTGAAGCTGTCCTTGTTTCCTGCGGTTATCAAGCACCAATCCTTGCCTATGCGCTCAAACGGGTTGAGGCAAAGCTCTGAGGGGTTTATTTCTTTAAGCATGGCAATTCCTCCTTGTCATTGTTCATAAACAGTATATGCGTCATGTTGTGCCTTAATAAGGCACGCCTTATTATTTGTGCCTGTGCGTTTCGAGAAGCATTCTGATTTTTTCGTGGGGGTCTAAGATCTCACTCACCGACATGTCGTGGTTGAGCGATGCCACAAAGTATGAAACGTACTTTGTGCAGTCTACGATGTGGAACCACTCGCGCTTTTTAAGCTCGGGAGATATGTAGGTGAGGTTTGTGCCGAACACGGCGTCGATTATTCCGTCTTTGTACGCTGTGTCGTACTTTTCGAGTCCGGCGGTGAATATCGAGTAGGTGGCGTAGGACAAAATCTTTCTTGCGTTGCGCTTTTTCAGCTCGTATGCTATGTCGAGCATCGATTCACCGGATGAAATAATGTCGTCTGCTATGAATATGTCCATTCCGGTTACGTCGTTGCCAAGGTACTCATGCGCTACTATCGGGTTCTTGCCGTTGATGATTGTGGAGTAGTCTCTTCTCTTATAGAACATTCCGAGGTTGACCTCGAGCGCAGAAGCATAGTACATGTTTCGGCTCATTGCGCCTTCGTCGGGGGACACAACCATAAAGTGATCCTTGTCTATTTCAAGGTCGGAAAACGTGTTGAACAAAGCCTTCAAAACCTGATATGACGGAATTATGTTGTCAAAGCCCATCAGCGGAACGGCGTTCATAACCCTCGGGTCGTGCGCGTCAAAGGTGAGTATGTTTTCAACGCCTATGGCTCTCAGCTCCTGAAGCATCCACGCACAGTCAAGCGATTCACGATAGTTTCTTCTGTGCTGACGTCCGCCGTATAAAAGAGGCATTATGACGTTTATGCGGTGAGCCTTTCCTCCCGCAGCCTGTATAATTCTCTTCAGATCCTGATAATGGTCGTCAGGAGACATGTGGTTTTCATGTCCGAAAAGCGGGTATGTGCAGGAGTAGTTTCCCGTGTCGCAAACTATAAACAGGTCGTAACCGCGCACGGTCTTTGAAATGAGCGCCTTGGCGTCGCCCGATTGAAACCTGGGGCAGCTGCACGGAATCAAGAATGTATCCACATCCTGACCGGACTGCTTTGCCCATGTAACAAGGTAGTCGTTAATCTTCTCTCCGAGTTCCTTAGCGCCGTCCATTGCTATTATGCCCAAAGGAGCTACGCTGACAGTAGGATTAAAGACCTGCGCCGTCTTTTTAAGCTTTGTCATTTGATCAATCCCCCAAATGTTATTTGTACGATCGCCGCCGCATGTATGAATATGCATCTGCATCCACAGCGGGCGGCAAGTTAGTCTGGCTTAATCTAATGTTAATTATATATCAAGCCCCGAGTTATTACAAGAAGCAAACTATATTTTTTTATAAAGACTCAAAAGTTTATATTGCGAATAAATTATCAATAATGCGAATAAAAATTTTCGTTGAATTTTACGTGGCAATGATATATAATAAAATAAGGTTTGTATACCCAAATAAATTTTCGATGAAAGGCATTGGTGATTATGGCTAATTACTCGAATATAACAAAGGTTCAAAGGTTCTTTTATAACCTGCATGCATCGAAGGTGGCGTTTATCGGCGCAGGTGTGAGCCACGCTGAGCTGATAAGGCTGTTTTTGCAGAAGGGCATAGACGTTACCGTCCTCGACAAAAAGGATAAAGAGCATTTTGATTCGGAACTTTATGATGACCTTGCATCCCGCGGAGCAAAGTTTATTTTGGGCGACAACTATCTTGACAGCCTCGATGATTTTGACGTGGTATACCGCACTCCCGGAATGTATTATAACAACCCAAAACTTGTAAAGGCAAGGGACAACGGCGTTATCGTCACAAGCGAGATGGAGTCCTTCTTTGAGCTGTGCCCCTGCAAAATATACGCTGTCACAGGCTCGGACGGAAAAACCACCACGACAACTTTAATAGCCAATATGCTAAAGACCGAGGGCTATACCGTTTGGCTCGGCGGAAATATCGGAAAAGCGCTGCTGCCGAGAATAGAGAGCATATCCGAATCGGATGTTGCAGTGGTAGAGCTTTCGAGTTTTCAGCTGATGTCTATGCGCGAATCTCCCGACGTCGCTGTCATAACAAACATAGCGCCTAATCACCTTGACGTTCACGGAACTATGGATGAGTATATAGCAGCCAAGTGCAATATACTTGACCACCAGAACGCTTTTTCGCGCAGCGTGCTGAATAAGGACAACAAGGAAACCATGAACCTTGCAAAAAGGGTCAGAGGAAAGCTCATAACATTCTCACGCTTAGGACCGGTGGAGCACGGCGCCTACCTTGATTCAGACAGGGTAATTTGCTATAATGACGGCAGAAAAATTGTCAAGGTCATGAACGCATCGGACATAAAAATCCCCGGCGAGCACAATGTAGAAAACTACCTTGCTGCAATATCCGCGGTGTGGAACGATGTGTCCGTAAAGTCGATGTGCAAGGTCGCAAAAACCTTCAGCGGCGTAGAGCACAGAATAGAGTTTGTAAGAGAGCTTAACGGAGTAAGGTATTATAACGACTCGATAGCATCTAACCCGACAAGAGTCATAGCGGGACTTAAATCCTTCGGAAAGGGCAAAAAGATAGTGCTAATAGCGGGCGGATACGATAAGAAAATACCGTTTGATCCGCTTGCCGTACCGGTAAATAAGTACGTAAAGGTTTTGATACTCATAGGCGATACCGCCGATAAGATCGAAAAAGCTGTCACAAGCAGCTACGACTACAGCCCGAGAACACTTAAAATATTCCATGCCGATACCATGGAGCAGGCTGTGCAAATTGCAAAGAACAACGCATCCCGCGGAGATGTGGTCACTCTTTCTCCCGCATGCGCGTCCTTTGACATGTACCCCAACTTTGAGGCGAGGGGACGCGATTATAAGGCGATAGTAAACAGCTTGTAATCGTCAGCTCGTGCATCTGTAATGATAAAAAGGATAGATAAATTAGATCCTCGCGATCTCCCTGCTCTTAATACGCACTGCATGAGGACGATATGGTCGCACTTTTCGGCATACGGAACGGAGTATGACTTTTGTGAGTTTTACAGGCTGTGGCGGCAGAGAACGCAGATAGGGTATATATGCTCTTTTAACGGTTCGATAACGGCGCAGCTTGTATACGGCAAGAGGGCGACAAGCGATATAATACGGGAGCTGTCCGAGTTTGTGAATTTTAAAAGACCTTATTTTGTGCAGCTTTCCGAAGGCTTGTGCCCAAAAGCGGGCTTTTCGGGCTATAAGCGTGTAAAGCGCAGCTTTTTCACACTTCCGAAGCCGAGCGGCGACGAGGCGAACACAGACGGTCTGATACTTGAGCCGGACGTCGAGTACGTCTATAAGACTGCGTTTTCCGGCGAGGATTACGGACTGTGGCTTACAGATACCGTAAGACGCAAAAACAAAGGTCAGCTGCGAATGTTCGGGTACGAAAGCTCTGTGCTCACGGTGAGGTTTTGCATAGGCGGAGCGGCGTATATTTCAGACGTGTACACGCCGCAGCAGGACAGAAACCGAGGATACGCGACAAAGCTTTTAAAAAAGACCTCTGCACTTTTGAGCGGCGAGGGATACACATCATATCTGTGTGCGGACGAGCAAACATCCGGCTTTTACCTGCGCATGGGCTGCGAGCTTTCGGGCGAGGACACGGCATTTAAATTAAAGGACAAAGGAAAGTAAGTATGGATAACAGCAGTATTGATAATATATGCTTTTTTGATTTTGATAAAAGACTTATAGAGCTTGCAAAGAAAGCTGAGGCGGAATGTGCCGAGGCGTTTGCAAGAATAGACGATATAGCCGCGTATAACGGCGAAAAGGTGCTTTCGGCGTTTATAAACAACAAGGTCGGCGAAACCGCCCTTCACGGCACCACCGGTTACGGATATAACGATTTGGGCAGAGACCTTTTGGATAAGGTCTATGCACAGGCTTTCGGAGGAGAGGACGCACTTGTCCGCCACAACTTTGTAAACGGCACGCATACCTTGTCTGTAGCGCTTTTCGGAGTGTTAAGACCGGGCGACAGGCTGCTCATGTGCTGCGGCGCACCGTATGATACGCTTGAGGAGATCGTCGGAAAGCGCGGAGAACCGGGAAACGGCTCGCTGAGGGATTTCGGCGTGCTGTATGAGGAGGTGCCTCTTCTTTCAAACGGAATGCCCGACCTTGAGAGCATATGCGAGCGCTCAAAGGGCGCAAAGGTCGCATACATTCAGCGCTCGAGAGGATACTCTACAAGACCGTCGTACAGCGTCGCGGAAATTGAGAAGATTGTAAACGCCGCAAAGTCGGGCAACCCTAACGTCATTGTCATGGTTGACAACTGCTATGGAGAGTTTGTCGAAAAGACAGAGCCGTTAGACGTGGGAGCAGACCTTATGATGGGTTCGCTTATTAAAAACCCCGGCGGCGCAGTCGCCTCAACCGGCGGCTATATTGCCGGACGCGCAGACTTAATAGAGCTGTGCGCAAACAGACTGACCTGCGTGGGAATGGGCAAGGAAATAGGAGCAACACTTAACCAGAACCGCGAGATGTTTTTGGGATTTTTCCTCGCTCCGCAAACTGTTGCAAACGCCGTTAAGACCTCTGAGTTTGCATGCAGACTTCTTGGCATGCTCGGTTATGAGACTTTGCCTAAAGCGGGCGAGCCGAGAACAGATATAATCGCATCTATACTCCTTAAAAACGAGAAGGCGCTCACATCGTTTATCAGAGGAATACAAAAGGGCGCGCCTATTGACAGCTATGTCGTTCCCGAGGCGTGGGACATGCCGGGATATGAGAGCAAGGTTATAATGGCTGCCGGTGCGTTTACGAGCGGAGCA
Source organism: Ruminococcus sp. UBA1828 (assembly GCA_002338885.1). Taxonomy (GTDB): domain Bacteria; phylum Bacillota; class Clostridia; order Oscillospirales; family Ruminococcaceae; genus Faeciplasma; species Faeciplasma gallinarum. Next base: position 25,109 of record DDJI01000115.1, read on the forward strand.
TCTATAGAGCTTTCCGCCGATGCGCCTATAAGAGAGCCTTTTGCCGCATGGCTGCAAGGCGGAATAACATACCCCACAGGCAAGGCAGGAGTCATGCTTGCGGTGCAGAATATGCTCGACGAAGGCGAGCTTAAACTGTAACGCTTGAATATAAATTTGCCTACAACATTAACTCACGAAAGGAAAGTGAATTATGGCAGAAGTATATACAGTCTCATTGGACAGGCTTATAAGCGCTGCAGGTTTGGATGTGGTCTACACTCCGACCGACCCCAAGGAAATATTGATTTCCAATAACGACATCAACCGCCCCGGCTTGCAGCTCACCGGCTTTTACGCCTACTTCAACACCGAAAAGATTCAGATAATGGGAAATACCGAGTTTGCGTATCTTAACGGGCTCAGCCCGTCGGACAGACAAAAGTCCCTTTCAGAGCTGTTTTCTCACAAGGTTCCGGCAGTAATAATTGCAAGAGGTCATGAGCCTTTTCCGGAGCTTTTGAATGCGGCAAGGGAGTATGAAACCCCGCTGTTGTCGTCAAAGCTCGACACATCAGAGGTAATGGCAAGGGCGATAGCTTTCTTAAATTTAAGCCTTGCTCAAAGAATAACGCGCCACGGAGTTCTGATTGAAATATACGGCGAAGGCGTTCTTATAGTGGGTGAGAGCGGAGTAGGTAAGTCCGAAACCGCAATAGAGCTTGTAAAAAGAGGTCATAGACTTGTTGCGGATGATGCGGTTGAGATTAAAAAAGTCTCCGCAATATCTCTTGTCGGCTCTTCACCCGATAACATCAGGCACTTTATAGAGCTTAGGGGCATAGGAATAGTAAACGCGAGAAGATTGTTCGGTATGGGAGCTATCAAGACCACCGAGCATATCGATCTCGTTGTAAAGCTTGAGGCGTGGGATCCCGATAAGGTGTACGACAGAATGGGCGTTGACAGCGAATATACAAGCATACTCGGCGTAAACGTCCCCAGCATCACCATACCGATTAAACCGGGAAGAAACCTCGCTGTTATACTTGAAGTTGCGGCTATGAACAACCGTCAGAAAAAGCTCGGCTACAACGCCGCTAAGGAGCTTTTGTCAAAGCTCGGCCTTGAGATGGAGAGCAGCGAAAAGTACGAGACCTGGGAGGACTTCTGATAGCCGCTTGGGCAACAATTATTTTTAGAGCATAGAACAAAGTGCAAAAAAGAGAGGTAATATTTTTGCTTATCGAAGCTGATCTTCATACGCATACGGCTGCGTCAACGCATGCATACTCGACGATAACCGAAAACGCTCGTGCGGCTGCCGAAATTGGTTTAAAGGCAATCGCAATGACCGACCATTATAACATGATGCCCGACGCTCCGCACGTATGGCATTTTCAGAATTTAAGAGTTTTGCCCCGAACCATATGCGGTGTAACCGTTCTTAAAGGCGCTGAGGTAAACATATATAATTATAACGGCGACGTGGATATAGACGAAAAGGCAATTTCAAAACTTGAATGGGTTGTGGCGTCGTACCATAAGTACATGTTTGAAAACTTTGAGCCTGCCGACCCTAAGGTGGTCACGGACGGCTATTTAAAGGTCTGCCAAAATCCCTATATCGACGTAATCGGTCACCCGACCACGGACTTTTTCCCGTTTGAATATGAAAGAGCCGTAAAGGCGTTTAAAGAGTACGACAAGCTTGTTGAGGTAAACGAAAGCTCAATAAAGCTCAAAAAAGGCTCCGCTAAAAACGTAGTTCCCATGCTCGAAGCGTGCAAAAAGTACGAGGTTCCGATCGTGGTCAACACCGATGCGCATTTTTGGGATGCTGTGGGAGTTGTTCCGGTTTCGGAAAAGATACTTACCGAACTCGACTTCCCCAAAAAGCTTATAATAAACTCCGATTGGGAGCAGATTAAAGAGAGGGTACTGAAAAAGCATCCGCAGCTTACCCTTTGAAAGGAAAGAGCTAATGACAGATAACACGGGTTATACCGACTCGGATAAAATCTCGGCAATAAAGTCGCTTGCTTTGGAGTGCGGCTGCAAAGCGCTTGCAGGTGAACCGCTGAGCGCTCATACCACATTCAAAGTCGGCGGAAAGTGCGACATCATGGTCTTCCCAAAGTCGCCGCAGACGCTTTCTTCGCTTATTTTAAAGGCTGAGCAGGTTGGAATAAAATATTTTGTAATGGGCAACGGCTCAAACGTCCTTTTCAGGGACGAGGGGTACGCGGGAGCTGTTTTTGTACTCGGTGAGGACATGTCCGAAATAACCGTCGAATCGGGAGTGATAACCGCGTCTGCCGGTGCAACGCTTTCAAGAGTGTGCAAAACAGCTTTAGAGCATCACTTAGGCGGAATGGAGTTTGCATGGGGAATACCCGGAACTGTCGGCGGAGCGGTGTATATGAACGCAGGAGCTTTCGGCGGCGAGATGAAAGACGTTGTAAAAAGCGTAACATGCATAGATAAAGACGGCAATCTTAAAACCTATCCCGCCTCCGAGCTTGACTTTGGCTACCGCTCAAGCAGGTTTACGGCGTCGAAAGAAATAATAGTAAGCGCTTCGTTTGCGCTTAAAGACGCGGATTACGATAAAATCAAGTCGAGAATGGATGAGCTGATAGAGCGCAGGCGCTTAAAGCAGCCGCTTGAGTACCCGAGCGCAGGTTCTACTTTTAAAAGGCCTGAGGGCACGTATGCCGGACTTGTCATCGAGAACAGCGGCCTTAAAGGATACTCTGTCGGCGGAGCGCAGGTCTCCGAAAAGCATGCAAACTTTGTGATAAATAAAAACGGCGCAACTGCTGCCGATATAATTAAACTGATATCAGATGTTAAGCGAACGGTAAAGGAAAAGACGGGTTACGATCTTGAGTGTGAGATAAAACTCGTGGATTGACGCTGATGCGTCGGCAAACGGGGGAATGTGTTATGAAGATAGTCGTTATAACGGGAATGTCCGGAGCGGGCAAGTCTACTGCCTCAAAGTTTTTTGAGGATATTGGCTACTACTGCATTGACAATATGCCGCCGGAGCTTTTGCTTAGCGTGGCGGAGTTCATAGTCAGGTCGGACAGCTTGATAAATAAGATTGCGGTTGCCGTGGATATTCGCTCCGGCGAGCTTTTCACAAAATTCAAAAGCGGCATACAGGCGCTGAAAATACACGACGTCAACGTCAAGGTGCTGTTTGTAGATGCGGATGACGACACACTCGTCAAACGCTATAAGGAGACAAGAAGACGCCACCCGCTCGATGAAGAAGCCTCCGGAAGCCTTGTAAAAGCAATAGAAATGGAGCGCAAAATAACGCTTGAGGCCAAGGAATCAGCCGACTATTACATAGACACCACATCTTTGGGCACGGCAGAGTTTAAAATGAAGCTAAAGGATCTGTTTGCCGACCGTGAAAGCGGAATGATAGTAAACGTCGTTTCGTTCGGATTCAAGTACGGCATACCAAAGGACGCCGACCTCGTCTTTGATGTGAGGTGCCTGCCGAACCCGTTTTATGTCCAGAGCTTAAAGTATAAAACCGGACTTGACGACGATGTGTATGACTATGTAATGAGCTGCAAGGAGTCGAACGAGGTGTTCGACAGGATGCATAGCCTGATAAGCTATATGCTGCCGCTGTATGAACAGGAGGGCAAGGCGATGCTTGTCATAGCGTTCGGATGCACCGGCGGAAAGCATCGCTCGGTGAGCTTTGCAAGGAGAATGGCTGAATGCTTAAAATCCTCCGGCGCAAACGTAACCGTAGACCACAGGCACATAAACCTGTAAAAAAGATGTGAGTGCAATGAGGTTAAAATCAAAAGAGACATTTTCATATAAAGTAAAGTCAGAGTCCGAAAAAAGCGTCACCGGAAGAAAGAAATCGGACGCTTGCCTTATCGGACTTTTGCTTTTAAGCGAGCGCGCGGGCGGGATCACCCTGCGCACCGACAGCGAAATATGCTTAGAGCTGTTTTTAAGGCTTGTGAGGCATGCCTCGGAAAACGAGAACGCCGCCATATATGACGTAATCCGCTCAAGGGGCAGGGCGCCGACCTACTCCGTATCGGTGCTTGACCCGACCGATATAGAAAAGATTTCTCAAAGATTGAGAATAAGCGGCATGTCAGACGAAAAACTTCTCGATGCAGCAAACGGCTTGGGAGAAAAGTACTTCGGCACGTTTTTAAGCGGGATATTCATAGCTTGCGGAAGTATATCGTCTCCGGACAAGGAGTACCATCTGGAGCTTTCGCTGCCGACGGAAAACCTGTGCGGGCAAATTCGTCAGATGCTTATAGAGAGACTCGGCGTAAACATGAAATATACCTGCCGCCGCGGGGAAAACATTTTGTACCTCAAGGGCAGCGAGGGGATAGAAGATGTGCTTACCTTTATAGGCGCTCCGATGTCAAGCCTTGAGCTGATGAACGTAAAGATATTTAAAGACATACGCAACCGCGCAAACAGGGCGACAAACTGCGATACTGCAAACTGCGAACGCCAAAACCGTTCCTCGGCAAGGCAGATAGCCGCCATAAAAATCATAGAGTCGTCTGAGGGCGGCTTGTCACAGCTGAGCGATGAGCTGAGACAGATAGCAGACATGAGACTCATGCACCCTGAGATGACGCTCAGCGAACTGTCGGAGGAGTTTGACCCGCCGCTTTCAAAATCAGGCGCTAATCATCGCTTTCAAAGGATAGAAGAAATCGCCCGTGAGCTGTCGCTGAGGCAAAACGCTTCCGGCGGCACTCCTAAGGCGAAGGATACAGACAAAAGAGAGGAATAAAATATGCCCGAATTCGTTCATTTGCATGTTCACAGTGAATATTCGCTGCTTGACGGTGCGTGCCGGCTCAAGCAGCTTGTTTCCCGTGTGAGCAAAATGGGAATGGGCGCAGTTGCCGTGACCGATCACGGCAATATTTTTGCCGCTGTTGAGTTTTATAACGAATGCAAGCGTCAAGGCGTGAAGCCGATAATCGGCTGCGAGGTGTATGTTGCTCCCAGAACAAGGTTTGATAAGCGCGGCAGGCTTGACACGCCATATCATCTCATACTTTTGTGCAAAAACGAACAGGGCTATAAAAACCTCTGCAAGCTCGTCTCAAGAGCGTATATAGAGGGCTTTTACAACAAGC
>DDJI01000111.1:0-229 GCA_002338885.1 Ruminococcus sp. UBA1828
GCCCATCCGCTGGGAGAACTGAGAAGCCAACGCAATGAGTTCCTCTGCCATAGGGCGACCTCCCATTCCACTATATTTCTATAATATTGTACATGATTTTCCCGCAAGGCGCCAGCCCCTTGGAAAAACTTTGGCAATTTGCGGCAAAGCCCTTCCTTCGGCCGGAAAAATATGCTAAAATAGTCCTAGTATTTTTACGGAGAGGAGCGAAAAATATGAGGATTCTGTT
>DDJI01000111.1:320-1704 GCA_002338885.1 Ruminococcus sp. UBA1828
TGCTCGGACGCGCCCTGCCTGCCCTCCCGGGCCTCGCTGGTCAGCGGGATGTTCGGCATCCACAACGGGGCGGTGGGCCACGGCGGCACTGCCGCTGACCGCCGGCTGACAGGCTGCCCACGGGATTTCACCGACATTGTGGACGACAACTGCTTCCACAACATCTTCCGCAAGGCGGGGATGCACACCGCCTCGGTGAGCACCTTCCCCGAGCGGCACTCCTCCTGGTGGTTTAACGCCGGGTTTAACGAGTGCTACAACGTGGGCGGCCACGGGAACGAATCCGGCGAGGAGGTGCTGCCGGTGGCTTTGGACTGGCTGCGCCGCAACCGGGAGCGGGACAACTGGTTCCTGCACGTGCACTTCTGGGACCCCCACACCCCCTACCGGGCGCCGGAAAGCTTTGGCAATCCCTTTGCGGAGGTGCCTTTGGACAGCTGGATTGACGAGACGGTCCTGGAGGAGCACAAGAAGGCGGTGAGCCCCCACGGCATCAACGAGCTGGGGATGTACACCGACCAAATCGCCCCGGGCTACCCCCGGATGCCGGGAAGCGCCCAGGACATGGCGGGGCTGCGGCGGGTCATGGACGGGTACGACACGGGCATCCTCTACGCGGACTACCTGGTGGGGCAGCTGTTGGACTTGCTGAAAGAACAGGGCCTCTACGAGGACACGGCCATTTTCATCACCTCGGACCACGGGGAGAACATGGGCGAGCTGGCCATCTACTCGGAGCACGGGACGGCGGACTACCCCACCTGCCACATCCCCTTTATCATGAAGTGGCCCGGCTGCAAGGCGGGCTCGGTGGACAGCGGACTTCACTACAGCCTGGATTTGCTGCCCACCATGGCCCAGCTGCTGGGGGTGGAGCCCTGGGAGAAGTGGGACGGCCAAAGCTTTGCCCCGGCTGTCACCGAGGGGAAGGCCGCCGGGCGGGAGTACCTGGTGCTCTCTCAGATGGCCCACGTGTGCCAGCGCTCGGCGCGGTTTGGGGACTGGATTTACATCCGCACCCTCCACGACGGGTACCACCTCTTTGACAGGGAGATGCTCTTTAACGTGAAGGAGGACCCCCACGAGCAGCGGGACGTGAAGGCGCTGCACCCCGAGGTGTGCGCCCAGGGGGCCAAGCTGATTCTGGACTGGCAGGAGGAGCAGATGCTGAAATCCCCCAGCCCCGTTGACCCCATGTACACGGTGCTCCACGAGGGTGGGCCCTACCACACCCGGGGCCACCTGCAAGAGTACGCCCAGCGGCTGGAGCAGACCGGCCGCGCCCAAGGCGCCCAAGAGCTGCGCCGGCGGCATCCCAACGAGCCATAAGCAAACCAGGAAAGCCCCGCGCAAGCCGGGCTTTCCCTTTTGCCGCAACGTGGGG
>DDJI01000111.1:1778-3956 GCA_002338885.1 Ruminococcus sp. UBA1828
GCGATGCAGAGGTGAGTTCTCCCCCACGAAAGGCAACCGGAATCCTTTTGTAAAATGAGAAGTGAGGAGGAACACCGATTCTGGCAGTTTAGAAGTCATTCACTTCCGGTTTTACCAGTATAACGGGGATGAATCCGACAGAGAGCCGGCCATGGAGGAAACGCTGACCAGCCTAACCCAGGAACTGGAAGCAGAGTATGGCCCTTCCACCATTTACGATAACGATTTAGAAGATATGCACTCTACCGTTCATCATTGGGCATCGGATGGTGGCGGCAAACATACCGTTATGCACTTATCACTCATGCGGTTTGAGGAACAACCTGATGTTTTGAATCTGGTTATGGGCTTGCATGAGATTCCCGAAACTGCGCAAGAATGACGAAACCACAACGAAACATTTGGCAGGAAGTCCCGCGGCAGCGGGGCTTTTTGCTGTTGCTGAAAAGGAGCGAGCCATGCGACACGTACATCTGCTTATCAAGCCGGCCTCTGGGCTGTGCAACCTGAACTGCCGCTACTGCTTTTACCACGACATTGTGGAGAAGCGGGAGCAGGCCTCTTACGGCCTGATGACAGAGGACACCCTGGCTGCGGTACTGGAAAAGGCCCTGGCCGCCGCCAGCCACCGCTGCACCATTGCCTTTCAAGGGGGCGAGCCCACCTTGGCGGGGCTGGATTTTTTCCGCAAGGCGGTGGAGCTGCAGCGGCGGCTCAACGTGAACCGGGTGCAGGTGTACAACTCCATCCAGACAAACGGGCTGCTGCTGGACAGCCAGTGGGCGGCGTTCTTCCGGGAGAACCATTTTCTGGTGGGGCTCTCTTTGGACGGGATGAAGGACACCCACGACCTCTACCGCCTGGACGCCCAGGGCCAGGGGACGTTCAACCGGGCGGCGCGCGTCCTTCAGCTGCTGGAAAGCCACGGGGTTGCGTACAATATTTTAACGGTGGTCAACAAGGCCACCGCCCAGCATGTGGAAAAGATATACCGCTTTTACCAGCGCAACCGCTGGGGGTATCTGCAATTTATTCCTTGCTTGGACCCCTTGGGCGAGGAGCCGGGAAGCCAGGAATATTCCCTGACGCCGGAGGCTTACGGGGACTTTTTGTGCAGGCTGTTTGACCTGTGGTACCGGGACGCCAAGGTGGGGCGGGCGCCGTCCATCCGGCAGTTTGAGAACTATGTGGAGATGCTGCTGGGCTATCCGCCGGAGGCCTGCGGCATGGCGGGCGTCTGTGGGATGCAGCACGTGGTGGAGGCGGACGGCTCGGTGTACCCCTGCGACTTTTACGTGCTGGACGGCTACCGCCTGGGCAACCTGCGGGAGAACAGCTTGGAGGAGGTAAACCAGCGGCGGAAAACGCTGGGCTTTGTGGAGCAGTCCCGGGCGGTGGACCCGGCTTGTAAGGCCTGCGGGTACTTCCCCCTGTGCCGGGGNNGCTGCCGCCGCTACCGTCCCGCGGGAGAGGACGGCTCCCTGGGGCGCAACTGCCTGTGTGAGGGGTATAGGAAGTTCTTCGGCCACGCTCTGCCCCGGCTGCGGGAGTTGGCGGGAATGGCGGCGGGAAAGTTAGGAACCCATTCTTAGCTGCCGGAAACACACAGGCAAGAAAAAATCCGGTGCTATGTCAAAGCACAATGCATGGCAGGACAGTCTTGACAAGGATTGCCGTGCCATGCATTNNGTTTTCCGGCAATGGCGCGGCTTGTTTTCCCTATCGGCCTACTGTTGCTCTTTCCCTCTCCCCTGCCTCCGCATACGGCGGGCCCAGAGAAAAACCATCCCCTACGCTGCAACATGCCGCGCAGAGGATGGTTTTTGAAAGGAAAGAATCCAACTGTGTGAAAAGCGCTGTTCGCTGGTGAAAGCCTTAGCCCTTCACCGCGCCGGCCATCATGCCTTTGACCAGCTTATCCTGGAACACGATGAACAGGATGAGCATAGGCAGCACAGACAGCACCAGCACGGTTAAAATCAGGGGGATATCCAAGGAGTGCTCGCCCTTGAACTGGCCCAGGGCCAGGGGCAGCGTCTTGTTGGAGGGAGTTTGCAGCAGTGTGTTGGCAAAGGCGAACTCGTTCCACATGGACACGCCGTTGTAGATGGCCAAAGTGGACAGCCCAGACTTGGACAAGGGCAAAATGATGGAGAAGAAGCTGCGGTACTTGTTGCA
>DDJI01000111.1:3999-50682 GCA_002338885.1 Ruminococcus sp. UBA1828
TGTCGTACAGGCCCATGTTGGTGGTCATCTTGAAAATGGGAATCAAGGTGACGTGCATGGGGATGGCCATCATGGCTACCACGCCGGCGTAGATGAGGTTGCGGAAACGGAACTTCATCCGGGAGAGCGGGTAGGCCGCGAAGGCGGAAATCATCAGCATCAGCACCAGCGAGATGGCCACCACAATCACGCTGCGGAAGAAATAGCCAAAGAAGCCATTGGCCACCACGTTGGAGTAGTTCTCAAAATACCAGGGGTCCGGCAGGTGGAACACACCCTGGGAGAGCATGTCAAACTGCTTGCGGAAAGAGTTCAAAATCATGAACAGGAAGGGGACCAGGGCTATCACCAGCCACACAATAGCAAAGAAAAACGCGATGCCCCATGCCAGCTTGCTCTTGGCCTGACTCTTCCGGTACTCGGCTTGCTGCTTTTTCGTTGCCATACTCAATAGTCCTCCTTTACGACAAATACTTTCTGGAACAGCAGGGCGATGGCGGTGATCAAGATGAACATGCCCGCCGCCACGCAGGAGCCGTAGCCCATGTTAAACTGCTGGAAGGACAGCTTGTACATATAGGTGGCCATCAGCTCGGTGCCGCCAGAGGGGCCGCCGCCGGTGAGGTTCCAAATCAGGTCGAAGTACTTCAGGGAGCCAATGAGGGACATGGTGCAGGCGGTTTTGAAAATGGGCATCAACAGGGGGATGGCGATTTTGAACAGGTACTGCCTGCGGTTGGCGCCGTCGATGATGGCCGCCTCGTAAATGGAGGTATCGATATTGCTGTATCCCGCGATGAAGTAGACCATGTAGAAGGGCGTAAACTGCCAGGCCATCACGCCGATGACGGTGTACAGCGCCTGGGGGTTACGTCCCAGCAGGTCCACGGTGACATTCTTGCCGGCGATTAGCGAGGCAAGCTCGGAGAAGATGCCGCCGTTGGTGGCCAAGGCATACGTGAACAGGAACGCGATGGCCACGGAACTCATCAGGTAGGGGAAGAACCACACAATCTTAAAGGCGTTGGCCTTCTTCCCCAGGGCGTCCAGGAAGGTGGCCAGCAGCAAACCGATGGGGATTTGCAGCAAAATGGAGAACACCATCACAATGACGTTGTGGCCAAAGGAAGTCCAGAATTCCCCGTCAACAAGGAGGTTCTGCCAGTTGGTAAAGCCGATGAAAACGCGGTCGGAAGAAATGCCGTTCCATTTGTACATGCTGATAACGAAGGTATCGATAATGGGATAAATCATGTAGACGATAATCAGCAGGATGGTCGGCAGCAGAAATACGGTGGCCGCAATGGCCGTGCTTCTGGCCCGGACCTTTGCCAGGCCGGTCTTTTCTTTCATACCCATCACCTTTCTTTTTCTGTTTGGAGGGGAAAAATATCTAGAAAAATCCCCGCAGGGGTATTTCTTCCTGCGGGGAAATTTCTAAAGCCGCTTTCTTTTTTCCTTACCGGCTGGCAAGGTATTCCTGCATGGCAGCGTCATGCTGTTCGCCAATCTCCTGGGGAGTGCTCTCCAGGCCAAACAGGGCATTCATGCAGTCCTTGTGCACCTCGGTAACAGAGGCGGGCAGGTACTGGTCGTACCACAGCTGCACGTTGGAGGCGTTGAAGAAAACCTCGGCCACGGTAGTCATGTTGGGGTCATCCAGAGAATCCTCATACCCTTCAATGGAGGGGATAGTCAGGTTGTCAATCTTCTCCTGGTTCCAGGTAGGAAAAGCCGCCCCGGCTGGGACGGCTAGTTTTGGATGGCTACCGCTTATCAAAGGATGGATTAAAGGCGTAGAAGTTCTTGGAATCGAGTTGGTCTGTGACAAGCCTCATCGCCTCGCCGAATCTTTGGAAGTGAACTATTTCCCTTTGCCTTAGAAACTTTATGACGTCTCGAACGTCGGGGTCGTCTACAAGTCTTAGAATGTTGTCGTATGAAAGCCTTGCTTTCTGCTCTGCCGCCAGGTCCTCGGTGAGATCCGCTATGGCGTCGCCGGTTGACTGAATGGTCGATGCGGAAAAAGGCGTTCCGGACGCAGCCATCGGGTACAAGCCGGTGGTGTGATCTACAAAGTAAGTGTCAAAGCCGGACTCCTTTATCTGCTTGGGGGTGAGATTTTTTGTGAGCTGATAAACGATTGCGCCTATCATCTCTATATGTCCCAGCTCCTCCGTACCGATGTCGTTGAGTATTGCCTTTACCTCCGAGCAGGGCGCAGTATATCGCTGCGAAAGGTATCTTGTAGCCGCTCCAAGCTCTCCGTCAGGTCCGCCGAACTGCGTGATGATTATCTTTGCAGTGGTGGGGTTGGGGGTCTTTATCTTCACCGGATACTGTAGTTTCTTCTCATACTGCCACATGCTCACACCTCCTCATTTGCCGCAAGCTCCCACGGCCACGGTCCGTTTGCCCACTGCCATGCCTTTTCGTTTGCGTCGGAGCTTATGCTGAGCGGGCCGTATTTTGACTCATACTGCGTCTTTGCCTCGTCGCAGAGTTTTTTGTACTTGTTATAATAGGCAAGCGCCTCGGAGCAGTCAGGATGCGTATCCAAAAACAGCGCCGCCTCCGTAACGGCAAAGCTGTAGCGCTGAACGTTCTTTAAGCATTTCTCACGGTCACTCATCACGGTCTCTCCCCTATAAACGGCTTGTCAAGCTCTTCAAATATCGTTCCCCTGTCAAGCCCGACCGAAGGCTCGTAAACCTTTGTCCAGGACTGATAGGGCACGTACGCCATCGCTACAGGCATGTCGGCAGGCAGCGCTGTTGCGGGCTGCTGACAGCAGAGCGACGGCTTGTCGGAGTATGACACTTTATCTGAAAATATATCTGTTATATTCATAGCTTAACTCCTTTAAGATTGCGTACATGCATGTATGCATTTATACATGTGCAGCTCATGTCTGCATTAGCATTGTATGCATGCGCCGCCGCGCGTGTCACAAGCCCCGCAGGCTTTCCGAAAATGGCTTCGGGTATTTAAAAAACTGTGGAAATTCCGTGCGATATCTGATACAATATAAACGCAGAGAGGAGAGATCCATATGAAACGTCTTGTATTATTTGCGGCAGTTGTTTTAAGCGCGGCGGTGCTGATGGGATGCTCGTTAAACGACAGACCCGAACAAAGCGTCACCACGACGGCGGATTCCGTTGAAAATCCGGCTGAAAGTGCAGCGCAAACATCATCGGGCGATGAAACATCCCCGTCCGAGACTGCGCCGCAAGAAACGCCTACGTCCGATATCGCGCCGGAAGATACCGCTCCGTCCGAGACTGCGCAAAGCGCGGAGCTGACAAAGGATGATGCCCTTAACATTGCGCTTGAAAACGCAGGCGTCGGGGCTGACGAGATATACAACCTCAAGAACGAGCGAGACGAAGAGGGCGGAATACCGATTTTCGACATCGAGTTTGAGACGGACTACGGCGACTACAACTTTGAAATAGCGATCTCGAGCGCAAAGATAATCGGCGCAGACTACGAAGTCGATGAAGAGTGGCTGATGACCCTTGACAAAAACGAAATCTCGGCGGAGGATGCAAAAAACATCGTCTGCGAAAAAGTCCCGGGAGCGTCGGCGGAGGATGTATACGTGCGTGAAGAGGGACAAAGGTATGAGGGCGAGCTTTACTTCGACGGCATAAAGTACGAGTTTGAAATAGACCCAAACACCGGCAGAATATTCGACTGGAATGCAGATTTAAGGGAGTAATGTGACAATGGCAGATACAGAGGTTCAGGGCGGCTTTTTTACGGCGGGGACTGTGCCGAACAGAGAATTTGTTTTGCGGTTTTGCAAGGAAAAATACGGCACGGAGCCGGAATACCTTTGGATGGATGAGCCGACATTTGCCGTTTTGAGGCACAGCGACAACAAAAAGTGGTATGCGCTTTTGATGAGTGTTTCCCGCTCAAAGCTTGGCGTGAGCGGCAGCGCGGACGCAAAAGATCCGGATGCGAAGGCGGACATACTAAACGTAAAGTGCGACCCGGCCCTTGTGTCGTCGCTGGTTTCGGAACCGGGATACCGAGTGGCTTACCACATGAATAAGACAAAGTGGCTGAGCATCTACCTTGACGGAAGGGTCAGCCCGCAACAGATTGCATATTTACTGGATTTGAGCTTTAAGCTGACTCAAAACAAGAGCGCACGCAAGTGAAAAACACGTCTCTTATTTCCCCTGTGCTTTGGCACGGGGGATTTTTTGTCCGCTCGAAAATACATGATTGTCATCATACATACATGTAAGGGCGGTATTTATAAGCTTTGTGACGGCGCTAAATATTGATGAGTTCAATATCAAAAGAAACAGTCTTTTTAATTCATGTAAACATGCACAAATATACTGCCATATCCTTGTATACTATTACATATTTACAGTTGTGAATTTATGTAGTATACTATAGGCAAATAAAAGGGAAATGTGTCGCCGCATGGCGGTGCAGGTGACGCGGCTTGTGATAAATCCGGCATTTTATCATCAAAGCGCGGCAGCCCTTAAAATTAACAAGCGAACGGAGGATGAACTATGAAAAAGATCACCATCCATATTCGACGCCGTATTTCCCGTGTTCTCCGCGCAATCGCGGGGGTTTTTCTTTTTTCAGGCGTTTTGCTCTCCTCGTGTTCTAATCAGGCTCCCGATACCCCCGTTGAAGAGCCAAGTGCTCCATATCCCTCTCTTGAAGAATTTGTTGCAGCTTATCCGGATAAAACGCTGCTCATATGGCTTACCGAATTTAGAACAACAAGCTCGGACACGCTGTATGAGGCAAATGATTACCTTGATTCGCTGGGCAAGGACTATGTCTTTTATATTCAAAACGTTCCATATGAGAGCAGCGGAAGGGTCGATCTGCTGGTGAAAAACAATCTTGCTGCCGGCAAGCAAATGGACATTTTGTCAACAGGTTATTTTAACGCCTCTATTACATCTTTTTCAAATCCATATCATTACTATTCCTATGCCGGTTACTTTGAACCGCTTGATGATTATCTTGCGAACACCGACGTAGGAAAAATTTTTTATGAGCAAATGCCCCAAGGATACTGGGACAGCTTTAGAATAAACGGAAAGATATACGGCATATCTCCCCTGGGCATGCTGACATCTGCTTATGGCTATTATGTAGACGCCGAGCTTGCCGAAGAATACGGATGGGATATAAACAAGCCCATCACAGAGCAAATAGACATTATCAAAGAGGTTGATAGAAAAGAAAAAAACTGCGCCGCATTTTATGTCGGCTCTGACCTGACATCGTATACTTCCTTTAGAAATACAATATCTAACGTCTATGGCGTTTCTTTTGACTATGAAACTAACACCGTTCGGCGGGTTACGGAAGATGAAGACTATCTTGAGTTTCTAAAAACCATTAACACCCTTGCAAACGAAGGCCTTGCGCGTGGGTATAACGATAACACAAACGCTATTTTTTCCCGGCGTTTCATCTCTGTAACAGGAGGTGCCGCAAGCTCATTTTTCCCGGATTACGGCGAAATTGTAACTAAAATCTACGCGGATGAACCCCGACAAATGATATCGTGCATGCGTGAAGGAAAAAGCATTGCAGCACCCATGGCAAACGGAATATGCTCCGCATCAGAACACAAGGATGAAGCATTTGACCTGCTTGCAACAATTAACACTGATGCCTATCTTAATAACCTTCTTACATTTAACTCCCATGAACCAACCGCCGATGATATGATGAATGACAGTTACAGCCTTAACTTCTCAAACAGAATAATAGGCGACCTGCCGCCGACCGAGGCGGAGGACTACAAGGAAAAATTCGTGGAGTTTCACTCAAGCGACCAGCCTCTTCGCGGCTTTGCCATGGACATAGCGCCGGTTATAGACATTCACAGGGATGTGATACATGCCATAGACGACTTTGATTTCTTCGAGGCAATACCGTTTGACGAGCTTGTGCAAAAGCTTGACACCGCCCTGAGCGACGCAGGCGTGGACACGCTGATATAAGAAGTGCAGCGCCAATACGACGAATGGGCGGCAGTGTATTCAAATCAAGATGAGGAAGGTGTGGTTTCATGAGAAAGTTATTTATAAAAGCCGCGGCATTCGGACTGGCGGCAGCAATGCTCTTGTCGGGATGCTCGACCAATGAACAGTCAAAGGAAGATTCGCCGGCGGGAACAATTGATGAAAGCAATCCGACGGCGGGAACAATTGATGAAGAAAAAGCGCCGGCGGGCACATACAAGGTGCAGACATCATATGTCAACATATACGGCGACGGGATGTTTTACGAAAGTCAGATGAGGCTCAAATACATAGATTTTACCAACATGAACGATGTCTTTGTCTGCCCCTATCCAAACTGCATCCACACCGACCCGAGCGTGTGTGCGGCATACGGAATAACAATTCACCCCACCGTTGCGGACGGTTCTCTGTACTCGTTCAACTCCGAAATCACTTTTGACCGCAACTCGGAGCCGGTCACGGTTTTAAGCGTGACGAAATCGGGTCTTGACGGCACGAACAGAGAGAACTACGACGAAGTAGAAAACGCATACATGAATTCGCTCAGCACGGTTGTGACAAGCGACAGCGCGGTTTACTTTGCAAACTACAAGCCGCAGTTTGACGAAATGAGCGGCAGCACATCAAACGTTTACGGCTACAGTCTTGCAAGCTACGACCTGCTCACAAAGGAATTTAAAGAGTACGACCTTGAAGTCGAGGGCTACGGAGCAGGCATGAGCATAATGGGCGTGTTCGACGGCGAGATATACGTGCTTGTGTCGGTGAGCGAGGACGAAAATGTCACGGAAAACACATCGCACACGCTGTACAGGTTCAACCCGCTGACCGAGAGCGTGAACGAATCGGACATTGAAATTGACATGAGCCGGACGATTGCCGCCGCATCAGACGACTACCTTGTGTACTCGACGCCGGAGGGAACGTATGTATATACAAAGGACGGCAGCAGCACGCTGTTTGAGGAATTCAGTCCGTCATACGGTCCGATAGTGAACGGCATTTTGTTCCCCTCCCTGCTGAAAAACGGCGCACAGGCTGTAGACCTGTCAACCATGGAGCTGATACCGGTGTGCCTTGAGAGCAGCCTGATAAATCCCACCATAGTTTACTATATAGACGGCAGCTACGTGATGCAGGGCATAGACACGGAGCAAAACGAAATTGTGTTTACAAAAGTGCCGCAGGACGAAGTTTTAGATAATTAGCGCAGTAAAAAAGCAAAATAAAAAGGGAGGATCAGTCCTCCCTTTTATTTTCATTTATAAGTCAGTGCTGTTTTAAATCATTACGGAACATCTTCACAAGCACAAATGCAGCCGCAGCCGCAAGTATCACCTCGGCGACGAGCTGAGCATATGCAAGGCCGTACAGCGGGAAAATCGCGTTGAGTATCACCAGAGCGGGTATCTCAAGGACGATTTTTCGCAAGATTGCGAACACAAGCGATTTTCTGCCCATGCCGCACGCCTGAAACACCGCGACGCCGACAAAATCAAAGCACAAAAACGGAAGTGCAAGCGCAAAGCCGGTCAAGAACCTTGAGCCGTATTCTACCACGGCGTCGTTGTCCAAAAACGCACGGACTATGTCGGACGAAAACGCTATCATTGCGGCGACGAGCAAAATTATAATGCTCATGGAAATCTTCACGGTGAAGATGAGTGCTTTTTTCATTCGCTCGATGTTTTTCGAGGCAAAGTTGTAGCTTATCAGCGGAACTATTCCCTGAGACATGCCGTTTGATATGTACATGGGCATCATGCTTATCTTGTTGGCTATGCCCATTGCGGCGATTGCGTCGCCGTCGTTATATGCGGCGGTAAAGTTGTTGAGCACCGTCATTCCGGTCACGTTCAAGAGGTTTTGTATGGATGCGGGAACGCCCACCGAGAATATATCCCGAAATATCCCTTTATTGAAGCTGAACCGTGCGGGATTTAAGCAGACGAAGGTGCGCTTTCTTCTTATCCATATCAGCACAAAGAAGTACAGGCACGCCACGCAGTTTGATATAAACGTCGCAAGTCCCGCTCCCGCAGCGCCCATGTTAAAGCCCCAGGGGAGGATGAATATAGGGTCGAGGACTATGTTGAGTATGCATCCGCTCATGACGCCTATGCTTGCATACAGCGCCGCGCCCTCTGCCCTGACAAGGTAGCTTAAAACAACGTTCATTATGGTCGGAACGGCTCCGCATGTCACCGTCCAGAAGAAATACCCGCTTGTCGCATCATAGGTTGCGGCATCAGCGGGGTTTGCCCCCAGCAAACGCATGAGCGGCGCTTTAAACACCGTGCATCCGAGTGCAAATATGGCGCTGAAAAACAGTGCGCTGTAAAAACCTATTGCGGAGCTTTTGTACACCGTGTCATAGTCACGGCTGCCCATCGAACGGCTCATTCTGCTCGAGGTGCCCACGCCGAAAAGGTTGTTTACCGCGTTAAACGCAAGTATCACCGGCGCCGCAAGCGTAACGCCCGCATTTTGTGCCGAGTTGTTGAGCATTCCCACGAAAAATGTATCTGCAAGGTTATAAAGCATCGTGACCAGCGAGGAAAATATCGTCGGCACGCACAGCTTTACAACGGCAGAGGGAATGGATGCAGACTCAAAAAGCTCCGTTCTTGAGTCCACAGCGGTGGTTGAGCTGCTTTTGTCGCTCACATCTACATTGCTTACATTGCTCATATGAAGCTAAATACATCCCTTTATAATAAAATACTTAACAATTGTATCACACGCCGCCCGCAAAAGCAACTGCCGCACGTCAGGTGTGCGGCAGTTTCAGCGCTCATCGGTTTATTTTCTTACTTCGCCGCTTTGTTCTTGCGGTTCTTTTTGCGAATATACAGTACGCATGTGACTGCGGCTGCTATCACGAGTGCAGCCCCTGCCGCCGCCAAAACTATGGGCAGCGCATCGGGCTTTTTCTTTTCCGGCACGGAGGTGTAGTCAAGCTCCACCTCTTCAAGCGGCATCGACTCGCCCGTCCACACGGCAAATCCGTCAACTATCATGTACTGTCCGCCGTTCTTGACGACTCTTATCGTATGCTCGCCGTACTCTAAGTTCAGCTCTTTGAATATCACCTGCTGTGACTTTCTGCCCGAATCGGTGTAGCAGTCCGCCTCGCCGACAAGCTCGCCGTCCACATAGACCTCGATCTTGCCCATGTCGCTGTACATCTCGGTCATAAAGCCTATGCCGGTTCCGACAAAGCTGTACTCAACATAGTCGCCGTCATTATAGGTTATGTGCGCATCGGTCATGTAATCCTGCTCGGAGGTTCTGTTGTCGGCGTATCTCCAGCCCTCTCCGACGTATGAAATGCTCTCGTCGTTGTCGTTTACGGTGACAGACTTTTCGCTCGACGTGCGCCTTACGACAATGCCGTCGACGACCATCTCGTCCCCGCTCTTGTTGACGAGCTTAATCCTGTGTCCCGCATAGTCAAGCTCCGAGTTTGTATACACTATCACCTGCTGCTGCGGGGTTTCGGAGTAACAGTCTATCGTTTGGTCAAACACCCCGTCGATGTATACGTCTATTTCGCCCATGTCGGGTCCTGTGTCCGATATAAGCTCTGCGCCCGTTCCGTAAAACAGGTATTCAAGGGTTGCATCCGCGTCCTTGGTGACGTGTTTGTCCGCGCGGTAATTGCCGGCGACGTATTCCTCGTCCCAGTCGCCCCCATAGTTGATGTTGCTCTCGTCGTCGTTGATGATAAAGTAGCTTACGCTCTTAAGCTCTGTAGTTCTGAGGCTGTCAACATCCGTGCCCTCCTTTACGAGCACTATTCTGTCGCCTTCCTCGGTGTCAAACTCCAGCAGGTCGTTAAGTCCGCCCTTCAAGACCGTTTCCCTGACGCCGTTTCTGTACAAGACCACGTTGTCGTCCCACGGATTTCTTATAAGGCAGGTTTCTCCCGCCTCCGACTCTATCTCAACGTAGTCAACCTCTCCGCGCGTCATGGAGGACGAAACTATAAATCCGTTCTGCGCGGCAAGCTTGTATTTTGCATCCCACGCCTCGGGCCATGCGGGGAACACCCTTATGACCGGCTCTTCTCCGGTAGCGGGTGCAAGGCTTTGGTTTAAAGCCTTCTGAATCGCCGCGGCAAACGTTCCGTGACCCTCTGCGGAATAGTAATCTCCCTCGTTGTGCAGCCAGTTCGGGGAGTCATAAAATGCCTGATACTGCGTGGGGAACATGATTGTGAGGTCGTCTGCTCTTCCGAGCTTTGCGGCGTCTATCAAGAATCTGCTTGAGCCGTTTTTGTCCTCAAGCTGGTTCAGGTACTGATTCTGATAGCCGGACGAGGACAGATATGTGTTTATGGCGGTCTCCCACTGTCCGTCGTCCATGTTCTGATCCCTTGTCTCCATATTTAAAACGTCGTACTTTTCGAGCATCTTAAACTTGGGGCTTTCCGTTCCCTCAAGGCCTCTTAAATAGTATGACGGCTCAAGTCCCTGCGCCCACACGTTTCCGTCAAACGCATCCGCGCTTGCATACGCTATTGCGCCCTCGTCGGTCACCATCGGGTAGCCGGCAAGGTTATCAAGCCTTTCCTGCCACTCTGCGCGCAGATCCTCATCCACGCCCAAAATCTCCGACGCGGCTATGGCCGCAGCAAACGTTCCCCTTGCAAGCGAAAGGTCGTCTATTATATCCTTTCCGCCGCCTATGTGCTCGTGAAGGTTTGTGCGGTAGAAGTGGTACTTTCCGTCCTCCTCCTTGACAAAGCCGTAGTAGTTTCTGTAAAACTCCGCAGCGCCCTTTATAAACGGGTACGCATGCTCCCTGAGCCACTCCTCGTCCTTGTCGTAGCAATACTTCATCCAAAAGTGCTCGGCGGTCTCCTGCGTGGCAACCATGGTGTGCGACACCCAGCTCACGCTTGTTCCGGAGAAGGAAATCTTGTAGTTCCAGGGCACAAGGTAGCTGTTTTTCTTTGCCGCGAACTCCTCAAGCTCCGCGGTAAGCTCGCCCGTGCCGGCATAGTACTCGCGCAGATCCTCGGCGATGTCGTCGGGAAGCGTCTCCCAGCCCAAAATTCCCGAAGTTTCGCCTATGAATATGCCCTCGCTGCCCCAAAGCTGCTCGGCGGCAACCTCGTACTGCTCATAGCAGCTCTCACGCATCTTAAAGAACGGCTCCATAAGCTCGGCATGGTTCGCCTGATAGAGCGGCAGGTACAAAGAATCCTGATTCCAGTTCNNATACCAGTTGCCCCAGTCTCTGCGGTCGCCCTCGCCTATCCATATTCCGCCGTTATACTTTGAAGGGTAGTTGCCTCTGTTTGAAATGGCAGCTAAATACAAATAGTAGTTTCTTCTCTTTTCAAAGTCCTGCTGCGCGGGGATGTAAACATAGGACTTTGACCAAAAATCGCTCCACCACGCCTTGTTTGACTCATACATCTCGTCATATGCGGGGGCGTTTACGGCGTTCGAGACAGCCTGCACGGATATGTCTTCTGACTCATCCATTGTACTGCCGCCGCCTATTATTATGGTGAACTCGCCGCCCCGAGAGTCAAGTGTGAGCTTGACCGACTGTGCACCCGCCTGCGAAAACTCGCCCTGTATATCCTGCGTGCAAAGCGCCACAGCCGTTGCGCAGTAAAAATCGTTTACCTCTATTCCGGAGGCGCAGTCCTCCGAAAAGACCTGCTGCAAAACCGCAACGCCGTCGTTTGACAGATCAAAGCTCGATATCGCGCTGAACTCGCCCCGAACGACATTCGGCTGTCTGAGCATCCTAAGCTCAACCGTTATCGGCTGCGGGTTTTCGCGCTTGTCGTTTACGTGTATAGCCACAGCGTCCTTGTCGTTTTGAGCTATGACGCTTATCTCGACGTTCTCGTCGGTTATGCTGAGCTTTCCGTCGTACAGCGACAGATGCTGCTGCGTTTCATAGCTGAACACCGCGCTTCCGAAATCGACTTACACCTGTCCCAGCGCTCCGCCCTCGGTTGTCGATTCCGACGAGGCGTCGTTATACATAAATGTGTCGGTGTGGTTTAGCTGCATGCAAAGCGTTGTCTGCGACGGCTGCCACACCGGTCCGCCGAATCTTCCGTTTGCTACGGGTATTCCCTCGTATCCGCCCGCAATCATTCCGGTATAGCTGAGATCCGACCTCGCAATAAGCTGCGCATAATCGGGATTGAATATCGGGTCGGTGGATATCGTTTCGCTTGCGGAAACCGCGGGCGAAACGCTCGCCGCCATCTGCAAGACAAGCACGCCCGCTACAAATCTGCGCAGCGATGCACCCTTTTTTATTTTTCTCTTCGGCATTGTGAGTTCACTCCTTTGTTCCAAGTAAACGTCAAGTAAATGCAGGCTTTTTTCATCGCCTGATATGAAGATTATACACTTGCAAAATCGCGGTGACAATATAACCATATAAAACATCTTCGCCTCAAACAAAAATCGGTGTAATATTTTTATATTGCTCAGCCTAAATTTATACTGTCTATGCATTATTTTTCCTTAAACATGATTGATTATTTGTGAAAAGTGCAGACAAACAGAGCTTTAAAATAAGTCATTGTGCCGATTTTTCATTTGATTATTTCTAAGAGCTTGACGATATGTCATTAAGTCATATAATCAAAGTATAGGCATTAATATGTCACGCCATTGAAAGGAACATGTATATGAAGAAAAGGCTTATTATAACACTTGCTGCTGTTTTTGCCGCGGTGCTGGTGATAGGAGCCGTGGTTGCGGCGGTTTTGCTTTTCGGAGGCGACACCATACTGCACTACGACTTTGACAGCGACGCGGGCAAGCTCAGCGAGCGGCTTAAAGGCGGCGCGTCGATAGTAGAAGGCGCGGGAATTGACGGAGCGGGGCTTGTCTTAGACGGCAGCAGCGGGTATTTAGAACTGCCGAGCGGAATTTTGCGGGACGAGATGAGTCTTGTCGTGTGGCTCAAGCGCGATTCCTGCTCGGGATACGAGAGACTTTTTGACTTCGGAAGCGGCTCGGACAACTACTTCGCATACGCCCCGACGTTCGGCTCGGTTGTGCTGTCGGTAAACGGGGACGACAAATGGACGAGTCTGCCCATAGACAAGACTGTAGACGAGTGGCAGATGTTTGCGATGGTAGCCGACAACAACACCTACACCTTTTACATAGACGGCGAACAGATAGGAGATCCGTTTGTGGCGGATTACACGCTGTCGCAGGTCAGCGACGATGAAAACTACATCGGCTACTCGCGAAGGGACGACCCGTATCTTTGCGGAACCATTGACGACCTTACCATATACAAAGGCGCCCTTTCGGGCGAGGAGGTGCTTAAAATGTACGAGGATGCGCTTGTTAAACAGCGCTTGATAGAGGATGCAAACGCGCTTGCGGTGCCGCAGTACACATACGGCGACCTGACGCTTGATACCATCGGCGGTGTAAACGGCTTTGAAATAAGCTGGCGTTCGTCCGACAAAGGCGTTCTTTCCGAGCAGGGAAAGGTCAGCCCGAAAAACAGCGACAAGTCGGTGACGCTGACGGCGGTCATATCCGACCCCGACACCGGCATAAGCTATGAGCGCGATTTTACGGTGACGGTTGTTGCATCGGGAGCGTCGGGCAGGCTTAACTTTGTTAAGAACATGCTCGATGTCGGCATAGAGTACATAACAAGCGACATCAGCCTTGCAAGCGAGATAGACGGCGTGCAGATAAGCTGGGACGGCGGCGAATACCTGTCCGCAGACGGCAAGATCACGCGTCCCGAATCCGACACGCAGTTTACTTTGACGGCTACGCTCAGCTATGAAGGCGAAACCGCGCAGAAGGAATTTGATCTTGTTGCAGCGGCAAAGACCTATGCATACCTTGCAACCTACATCTCGGTTTACGAATACAACACCGGCGTAGAGTTTGCGGAGTATCCGTCCCACGACTACACCGACAACGCAAGAACCGACGTTATGTTCTACGCGGTGTCCACCGACGGTGAAAACTTTGAGGGCATAAACAACGACAGAGCGGTGCTTTACCCGCGCAGCGACAACTGCGTCATGGGCGTGCCGTTTGAGTACAAGTTCGGCTCACCCATGCTTTTCAGAAAGCCGGACGGATCTTACGGCCTTGTCGCAGCAAACGACAACACCACATCGCAGGTGCTTATATACGACACCGCCGACCTTATAAACTTTGAAAACCAGCGGGAAATAGACCTCGGCAGGCTCGTATGCGACCCGTGGATAAGATACGACAACGAAAGCGGGCTTTACACCCTCAGCTTTGAAAGCGACGACGGCTCATATGCATGCACGTCGGGCGATCTCATCACCTTTATATGGAAGCTTGTCGTTCTTGCGGCGGTTGGAATAGTGCTGTATATTGCCTCCGTCTTTTGCTTTAAGAACAAAGACCTGCCGCTGTAATGCGCTGTTAACGCTTTTTGCGCATCGGTCAAAACCCAAAAGCGCAAAACAAAACCCGCCCTCGGTCATAAGACCCGGGCGGGGATTTTTGTTTTATACTGCTTTATACGTTTACTCGGCGTCAGAGGCGGTTGAAACATCTCTGAAGAGCTTTACAAGCTCGCTCACGTCGTCCTCGTTCTTATCAAACGGGATTATGGTGTAGGAGTAGCTGAAGTCTCTGCCGTCGTTTAACAGCCTGTACTCGTTAAGAGGTCCGTGGCCGCATGAAGCTCCGCCTGTTCCTCTTGAGCCGTAGTCGATGTTGAGGTAGGTGTTGGTTATATCGGGGAGCTGATATACTCTTCCCGCATCCTGAAGCTGTCTTGCGGTGTAGTGCAGCGCCGACGCCTCAAGCAAGCCGTCGCAGGTCACAAGTATGCCTGTGTCGCGCTCGTCTGATGTTAAGGAGATATATCTTACCTCTGTCTTGTTACCGGTGTCCTGAGGATTGCCGTAGGGGAAGAAGCTGTCGGTTACCGTCTGGCTGTAAACGCCCGCCGGTGAGCCTCTGAGCCTGTCGCGGTATGTGTCATACGGGCCGTTGCCGTAGAAGGTCATATTCTCGTAGTCAACGGGGAGTGTTATGACGCTGCCGAACCTGTAAAGCTCGGTGATGTCGTCAGTCAGCTCTAAGGAGCTTGAAACCTTTATTTCTCCGCTGCCGTACACCACATAGCTCATGTAGTTGTAGCATCCGCTTGCCGAAAGCCTGAGGGTCTCGTTTACCGTCACCGACTTTCCGCCGTCGGTTATCTCATAGCTGAACTCATCGACGCCGCGTATGGTTGCGTCGTCAAGAGGCAGGTAATCGAGGTCGTTTGAGGTCTTGCCGCGGGTGTATGTCGGAGTGGGGCCTCTTTCGATGATCTCGTCGCCGTCATAGATGTAGCTGTCGATGTAACCGTTAGTCTTGTTGAACACTATCTCGAAGTTGTCGCCGGTTACGGTAAGCTCGGTATCGGTCTCGCTTGCGCTAATGTCAGGCATCTGCGATACATCAAAGGAAACAGTCTCGCTGTCGCACTCGACGTCAAACTGCTCAAGCGCTATTTCGTATCCCGCGTCCGCCCAAAGCGTATCCTCGCTCA
The DNA here is from genome assembly GCA_002338885.1 of Ruminococcus sp. UBA1828. Classification (GTDB taxonomy): domain Bacteria; phylum Bacillota; class Clostridia; order Oscillospirales; family Ruminococcaceae; genus Faeciplasma; species Faeciplasma gallinarum. The sequence continues at coordinate 19,569 of DDJI01000111.1, forward strand.
GGCATGCGTAAACGGTGAGCAAAAACTCGCTCTCCGGCTCTATCTGCTCCGGCATGTTGAAGGGTATCTCTACAGTGACTTCCTCCATGGGTGCGCAGCTGACTTCAAACGTTCCGCTGTCCACAACCTCGCCGTTGCACAAAAGCTCGTATCTGTAATCGTAGTTGTCAAGGTCTGTGAATCTGAATTCGTTGTACACGTTCACCGACTTGTTGTCTGCGCTCAGCGCCTCATCGGCGGTAAACCACACCGACTGGTAAACGTACTTGACCTCATAAGCCTCCGGCTGAACCGTTCTGTTGGAGCTTATAATTCCGTTCTGGCAGAAGTCGCCGCTGTTCGGGTTGTCGCCCCAGCATCCGCCGAACGCATAGTACATGCCGTTGCCGTAGTAGTCAAAGGTGTTTTCGGGTATTTCGGTGAGTATGGACTGGTCAACGTAGTCCCAGATGAACGCACCCAAAATGTTGTCGTAGCTTCTTATTGCCTCCCAGTACTCATACAGGTTGCCCGTCGAGTTGCCCATTGAGTGAGCATACTCGCAAAGCAGGTAAGGCATGTGGTTTTCCCATGTTCCCCTTGCGGCTACGTCCTCAACCGTGGAGTACATGGTGCTGGCGATGTCAACGCCTCCGCCGCTGCCCTGAGACTCAAAGTGAATCGGTCTTGTCGGGTCGCGCTGCTTGAGGTCTGCTATGCAGTCGAGGAAGGTCTGCGTGCCGGCGATGGTTTCGTTTCCTATAGACCACATGATTATGCAGGTTCTGTTCTTATACGCCGTGGTATGAGCCATAATCCTGTCCTTTATCACGTTTGAGAAGGAGTTTTCGGTGGTTGACGCATCGACGGCGTAGTGGGTTTCTATATTGCACTCGCCCATTACAAGCAGTCCGTACTTGTCGCACATGTTGTAGAACATCTCGTCATCGGGGTAGTGAGAGGTTCTTACTGCGTTTATGTTTAGGTTCTTCATCTGGATGACGTCCGCTTCCTCAAGCTCGGCGGGCACGTATCTTCCCGTCTCGGGGTTGTTTTCATGCCTGTTTACGCCCTTGAGTATGAGCGGTTCGCCGTTTAAAAGAACCGTCTGGTAGTACTCGTTTTCGGTTGTGCCGACTGTCGGGTCAAAGGTTATTTCCCTGAATCCGAGCTGCTGAGACATGCTTCCGTAATATCCGCCGTCCTCGTCGTAAAGCGATATCACAAGCGTGTACAAATAGGGGTCTTCATCCGACCACAAGTGCGGCTCGTCAACCTTTCTTTCAAGCGAAACTATTGTCTTTTCGCCGCTTGCAACGCTCGAAACAGCCTTTCTTAAGGGCTTGTCATAGAACAACTGGTTCTTATCGGCGTCATAGAGCTTTACATCGACGTAAAGCCGGCGGTTTCCGATGTCGTTTATGGTGGTGTTTTCTATCTCGACATCAAGCCTCAGCTCTGCGTCTACAAAGTCGTCGTCAAGGTCTGTGACAACAGTATAGTCAGACATCCTCACCGGAGTGGTGGAGTAAAGATAAACGTCTCTGAATATTCCGGCAAGTCTTAAAAAGTCCTGATTCTCGTAATAGCTGCCGTCGCACCAGCGGTAAACCTTTACCGCAAGGAGGTTGTCCTTGCCGTCTGCGTTCAGGTAAGGCGTTATGTCGAAGTCGGCTGCGTCAAACGTATCCTCGCTGTAGCCGACCTGATATCCGTTTACATACACGTAGTATGCGGACTCAACGCCGCCGAAGGATATGAACACCCTTCTTCCCTCTGTTATCCACGATTCATCGACATCAAAGGTGTGGCGGTAAAATCCCACGGGGTTTGTGACTGTGGGCACGTCGGGTGCAAACAGCTTTTCGTTTCCGTAAGCTCCGCCGTCCCACGGATAGGTGTAGTTTGTGTATATCGGGAAGTCAAATCCCTGAGTCTGCCACGATGCGGGAAGTGTTACGTCCTTAAATCCGCCGTAGTATGCGTCGCTCGAGGAGTAAATCCTGTCCTCGCCTTCATACGGGGGTGCGGCGGACATGTCGTATGACGGCTTATAAAATTCGTTCAGAACGCCCGCAGCCTCCGCGTCGTCCTCGTTTTTATAAACCGCAAGCTGCCACACGTTGTCCTCACCGGTCAAAAGCTTATAATAAGCGGAATCGGTGCGGTCGTAGCTTATTGCGCCCTCAAGCGCTTTCTCAACGCTGTCAAATATGACGGTGTTTACCGAGTGATAATCAAGCGTGTTGATCCTGACTATATCGCTTTGGCTGACATAGTTGCCGGACGCGTCCTTAGCAAACGACTTTCCGGTCCATTCGTTGCCGGAAAATATCGTCTGCTCAACGTCCGTAGAGATGAGATCGCCGCTTGTAAAAGCCGCGTTATAGCTCCACGGGTCCTCTTTGGAACCTGTTCCGCAGGAGGAAAGAACCGCCGCAGACAAGACCACCGTCGCCGCAAGCGCAAGTCCGGTTTTGATACTTTTGATCTTCATATCAAGCCCTGTTTCCAAAAATAAGGGATCCTTTCTTAAAAATTTTACGAACCGCAGACGCAAAACATCACCTTGCGTCCACAGTCCGCCCCAATGTAAATGCTTCCATACACCATACCCGCAGGTATAATATATTCATATATAAATTATCACATATTTTACCCCCATGTCAATAAATTCGGCGTGATCTTAGCCATTTACATGCTAAAAATCACGCCGCAAATTTTGTGCATATTACATATATGCGTCTGCGCTATCCGTGAAAAGCCTTTGCGGTTTCAAGGGCAAGGCGCATCATTTGAGTAAACGAAGTTTGTCTTTCCGCCGAGGTTGTAGCCTCTCCGGTCAGAAGTGAGTCGGACACCGTGCATATTGCAAGGGCGTTTTTATGCGCCGCCGCTGCAACCATATACAGCGCGGCCGCCTCCATTTCGACAGCCATCACGCCCATTGACGCCCAGCGGTCGTTTGCCTTCATGCCCTGCGGCAGTCCCGTCTCATCGGTGTAAAACGTGTCGGAGGAGAGTATGTTTCCCACATGATAGCGGCAGCCGAGCTTTTGAGCCATGTCCGTGCAGGTCTTTAAAAGCGCGTAGCTGCACGTAGGAGCAAGCGTTCCGGGGAGTCTGTACTGTCTTGCAAAATCGGAGTTTGTCGATGCGGACATCGCTATAACTATGTCACGCAGCTGTATGTCCTTTTGCAAAGATCCGGCAGAGCCTATGCGGATTATGTTCTCCACGCCGAATATGTTGTAAAGCTCATAGGAGTATATGCCCATCGACGGCATGCCCATGCCGCTCGCCATCACCGAAACCCTCGCGCCTTCATACGTTCCGGTGTAGCCCTGTACTCCCCTGACGTTGTTCACAAGAACAGCGCCCTGCAAAAAGTTCTCGGCGATGAATTTTGCCCTCAGCGGATCGCCGGGCATTAAAACCGTCTTTGCAAAGTCCTCCGGTCTTGCGCCTATGTGAGGTGTAGGATATAATGCCATTTTAATGCTCCTTTCATTGTTTCATATTCTTATATCATGTTTAAATATATACAAGCATGCAAAAGGGTTGTTTACAGATTACTCTGCCGCCCGAAGCTCATTTACAAGTTTTACCACTCTGCTTGTGCCGAGCCTGTCTGCGCCAAGCTCCAAAAATCTCTCTGCGTCCTCAAGGCTTGATATGCCGCCCGCGGCCTTTATCTTCACCCACGGCTTAACATGCTCCTTAAAGAGCTCCACGTCCTCAAACGTAGCTCCGCCGGTTGAGAATCCGGTTGACGTCTTAATATAGTCTGCCCCCGACCGGCAGACTATATCGCACGCCGCGATTTTTTCCTCTCGGCTCAAAAGGCAGGTTTCGACTATCACCTTCAGGATTTTGCCCTCGCACGCCGCCCTGACGGCTTTTATCTCGTCTAAAACCGCGTCATGCATGCCGCCCTTGAGCCAACCGATATTTATCACCATGTCGATTTCGTCCGCGCCGTCCTCGCACGCCTGTCCTGCCTCAAAGCATTTTGCGGCGGTGGTGCTGTAGCCGTTCGGAAAGCCTGTCACGGTGCAGATCTTCACCCTTTTGTCCGCATATTCGCACGCCCGTCTGACGTAGCATGCGGGTATGCATACCGATGCGGTTTTATACTCTATGCCCTCGTCGCAAATCTTTTTTATGTCATCCCATGTTGCGGTCTGAGACAAAAGAGTGTGATCGACGTGGGCAAGTATGTCGGATACGTTTTTTCTGTTCATGCTCTTATTCCCTCTTTTCAAGCAGATATCTATCAATTAAAATATACCTTTTCCGCAGCGGAAAATCAATAGCCGCAGCGCCACGAAGGCATGTGTGCGGCGGTGTTTGACAAACGGGTTTACATAGGTATAATATTAAATCATAGAACATTTACGGAGGGATATATATGAAGAGACTGACAAAAGCTGCTTTAAGCATGGGTCTTTGCGCGCTCATCCTCGCTGGATGCGCATCAAAGGAAGAGCCGGAGCCAAAAGAGCCGATACTCATAACTCCTGACGAGTACATGGCTCAGATGCAGGAGCAGGTTGTAAACAGGACGCCGAGCCTTGCCACCGAGAACATGTTCGGCACGGATTACGGCACCATTGAAAAGGTCAGCTACTACTCCACCACCCTTGAAAAGGACAGAAACGTAAACGTGCTGCTGCCGGCGGGGTATGACGAGGACGAGCGGTATCCCGTGCTTTATATTTTGCACGGCTACTGGGGCACGGAGGACTCAATGGTCTACGGAAACGACAAGACGGTTGAAAACGTCGGAAACGCGATTGCAAACGGCGAGGCAAAGCCGATGATAGTGGTGTTCCCGTACATATTCGCCTCAAAGGACATGGATGTGGTTGATGCGATGAACGATGTCAGCAACGCCGCCTACGACAACTTCATAAACGACCTTGTCACAGACTTAATGCCGTTTATAGAGGACAACTACTCCATAGCCACCGGTCCTGAAAACACTGCGATAACAGGCTTCTCGATGGGCGGAAGAGAGTCGCTGTACATCGGTTTCACAAGACCCGACCTGTTCGGATACGTCGGAGCTGTCTGCCCTGCCCCCGGAACATGCCCCGGGCTGATTGCGGAGGATGACTTCACGTTCGAGGGAAAGGACAACGCGCCGTGGCTGCTCATGATAACCGCAGGCTCTAACGACGGCGTTGTCGGAACCGTGCCCTACGGCTACAACGACATATTAAACAACAACAACGTAACGCACATCTGGCAGGTGATAGACAACGGCGGCCACGACCAATCGACAGTGACGCCGCACATGTACAACTTCATCAGGATGATATTCAAAGCTGAGTAACCGGGCAGCAAAAGACCGGACGGCAAAAACCGTCCGGTCTTTTTTATGCGCATTTGCGCTTTATGCGTTTACTTTTTGTCGCCTTTGTCCTTAAAAATGCCGGTCAGAAGGTACATAGCGCCCATTATGACGGCTATGACTATAAATATGCCGAGCATTCCTATTCCCATTATGCCGAGCGAATCTATAAACGCTTCGAGGTCAATGTTGAAATCTTCAAACATAAATCATACCGCCTTTCATTACTGAACCAAAGTCAGGATGAGTCCGCCGGCTATGACTGATGCTATCTGTCCCGATACGTTTACGCCGACTGCATGCATGAGCAGGAAGTTCTGCGGATCCTCCTTTAAGCCCATGCGGTTTATGACTCTTGCGGACATCGGGAACGCCGATATTCCGGCAGCGCCTATCATGGGGTTGATCTTCTTTTCGCGGGGCAGGAAGAGGTTTATAAGCTTTGCAAGCAGCACTCCGCCGACGGTGTCGAATATGAATGCAACCAGTCCCAAGCACATGATGAGTATGGTGTCCCAGGCTAAGAACTGATCAGCCTGCATCTTAGTGGCCACGGTGAATCCTAAAAGTATGGTTATGAGGTTTGCAAGGACGTTCTGAGCGGTTTCGGACAGGGACTCCAAAACTCCGCACTCGCGGATGAGGTTTCCGAACATCAAAAATCCGACCAGCGCCACCGACTTAGGCGAAACTATACCCGCTATTATGGTTATGAATATCGGGAAGAGTATTCTTGCGGTCTTGCTTACACTTCTCTGGCGGTAGGGCATCCTTATCATGCGCTCTTTTTTGGTGGTGATAAGGCGTATTACCGGCGGCTGAATTATCGGCACAAGCGCCATATACGAGTACGCGGCGACAACTATTGCGCCTATATATTTTGACTGCAAAACGTTTGCCACGAATATCGACGTAGGCCCGTCCGCCGCACCTATTATCGCTATGGACGCCGCGTCGTTAAGCTCAAAGCCGAACAGACTTGCCATGCTTAAGGTGAAGAATATTCCGAACTGCGCAGCCGCTCCGAAAAGTATCAGCTTGGGGTTTGACAAAAGGGGCGAGAAGTCTATCATCGCGCCTATTCCTATGAACAAAAGCAGCGGGAAAAGCTCGTTTGCTATTCCTGCGTTGAACAAGACGTCTATGGGTCCCTCTTCGCCGCCCTGCGTCACCGCTCCCGAGTTGGGGAGGTTGACCAAAATCGCTCCGAAGCCCATAGGAATAAGAAGTGACGGCTCCATCTTTTTGCATATGCCGAGGTAGATGAGCAGTCCTCCTATCACCCACATTACGATCTGCTGCCACTGAGTTTCAAGCACGTTGGCGAACAGATCAAGTATCTGTTGCATATCTTTTTCATTCCTTTCGATCTTTCAGGGACAAAAAAATGACCTTTATCATGACATGCAAAGCTTGGCACATCACAATAAAAGTCTTGCCGTCGGATTTATCCCTTAAATCAGATGCGGATGAAAATCTGACGGCTTCCCGCCGGAATTTCCGCTATCGAGATGTCGCATCTGATCACAGACCGCGCCGCGTTTTCGCACAATGCGCAAGGCTGCCGGCTACTCCCCTTTGTTGCACTAATAATCATATGGTATTTGCGCCTATATGTCAAGTGATTTTTTAAACAAAAGTGAGCGCCGGCTGCCGAATTTTCTCCGATAAGGGCTTTTTCAGTCCGCGCTGCCGCCGTCCGGCGAATCGGGGACGGATATCATTATGCCCATGCTGCCCGAAGAGCCTGCAATACTCAAAACCACACCGTCGTCGTTTTGATACATTGCACCCACCGAGACGTCGTTTGAGGAATACTCCATCTTATAAAATCCGGCGTCGGGAAGGCTGTCAAGATACCCTTCAAGCTCTCCGTCCTCCACATCGGTGAGCAACACCACAAACCTCTTGTACTCGCTCATGTCCATTACGGACTCCGTCCGCCCGAAATCAGGCTTCGGGATGAGTGCGGTGAACTCGTTTTCCGGCCACTCGCTTGTGTACTCGGTGGTGACCTTGGACAAGTCGGGCGTAAGATAGGTGTACTGCGCGCCCTGCACGACTTGCAGGCTATCACATCCCGCCGACAAAAGCATGCATGCGGCAGCCGCCACGACAAGCAGCGCCATATGCGCAGACAGCCTGTTTTTTATGCTCTTCATCTTCTCATCGTCTCCTTTTTGCGCCTTATGTGCGCGCAAATCACAGCCATGGCGGCAGCCGCTGCAATCGCCGCTGTTATCAGTATCAGTGCTGTCGGGTCAAACCCCGACGAATTAAGCTCTATAGCCGTCATGCCGTCGGCATACCCTATCACGCCTTTGTCCCTCTCGCGCAGAACCGCAGCCACTATGCACACCGCAGCCGCACATACCGCCGCTGCAAGCGCCGCAATCGCCGCACCTTCTTATATCTCGCTTTACTTAGCATCACTATTTAGCAATGCTAAGTATATTGATATGATACCACACCGCATTCCTTATGTCAATACAGGTATATCGAAAGCGTTTCATGCTGTGCACGAAAAAAGCCGAGAGGATATAATCCCCTCGGCCGAAGCGCTGTATATATTATTTAAACCTTCTTTACAAACAGGCAGCGTATTGCATTCAGAACAGCCAGCACCATAACTCCGACATCCGCAAACACCGCAAGGTACATGTTTGCAATACCGACCGCGCTGAGAACAAGGCATATAAGCTTTATGCCTATGGCGAAAACTATGTTTTCGTATACTATTCTCAGGCACTTGCGGGATATGCGTATGGCTTTTGAAATCTTGAGCGGGTCGTCATCCATAAGAACCACGTCGGCAGCCTCTATAGCCGCATCGGAACCCATGGCGCCCATTGCAATTCCTATATCGGCTCTTGAAAGCACCGGAGCGTCGTTTATGCCGTCGCCGACAAACGCAAGCGTTCCGCTTCTGCCCTTTCTGCCGAGCAGCTCCTCAACCTTTTCAACCTTGTCGGCAGGCAGCAGCTGACTGTACACCTCGTCAATTCCGAGGCGGGACGCAACCTCATTTGCAACCTTTGCAGAGTCGCCGGTGAGCATTACGGTTTTGTTCACGCCCGACTCCTTGAGCGCAGCAATGGCCTTTTCGGAAGTCGGCTTTACTATATCCGATATCACTATGTGTCCGAGGTACTTTGAATCCACCGCCATGTGTATGATAGTTCCCGCGCGGTGGCAGTCGATATACTCCACGCCGAGCCTCTTCATGAGCTTGTCGTTTCCCGCCGCAACGCTCTTTCCGTCAACTACGGCCGTCACGCCTTCTCCGCTTATTTCATGGATGTCGCTCACGCGTGACATGTCTGCGACTTTTCCGGTGCGCTTGGTATACGCGCGCTGAAGGCTGCGGCTTATCGGGTGGCTTGAGGATATTTCCGCAAGAGCGGCATACTCTATCAGCTCATCCTCCAAAATCGGGCAGTGGTGCACGGCANNTCGACCTCAAACTTGCCCTGTGTCAAGGTTCCCGTCTTATCAAACACGACTGTCTTTGCCTTTGAAAGCGCTTCAAGGTAGTTTGAACCTTTTACAAGCACGCCTTCACGGCTTGCTCCGCCTATTCCCGCAAAGAAGCTGAGCGGTATGCTTATTACAAGCGCGCAGGGGCAGCTTATTACCAAGAAGGTGAGCGCGCGGTATATCCACGTTCCCCATGCCGCCGTGCCCTGAGCTATCAGCCCCACAAGCGGAGCTATCAGCCCCACAAGCGGCGGTATCACGGCAAGCGCAACCGCGCTGATGCATACCGCAGGGGTGTAAATCCTTGCAAAGCGAGATATGAAGTTTTCGGGGCGGGACTTGCGGGAACTTGCGTTTTCGACAAGGTCGAGTATCTTTGATGCGGTGGACTCGGAAAACTCCTTTTCGGTCTTTATCCTGAGTACTCCGTTCATGTTTATGCAGCCGCTTATTGCGCTGTCGCCGGCTTTTACCGTCCTCGGCACGCTTTCTCCCGTGAGCGCACAGGTGTCAAGGCTCGACTCGCCCTCCGTGACGACGCCGTCAAGCGGTATCTTCTCGCCCGGCTGAACGACTATGATGCTTCCCACGTGGACTTCCGAGGGGTCAACCCTCTCCAAAACTCCCCCGCGCTCTATGTTTGCATAGTCGGGGCGTATGTCCATAAGCTCGGTTATGTTCTTGCGGCTTGCACCGACGGCGTAGTCCTGAAACCACTCGCCCACCTGATAAAAGAGCATAACCGCAATCGCTTCAACGTAATCGCCGTTCTCATAAACCGCCAAAGCCATTGCTCCCACCGTGGCAACCGCCATGAGGAAGTTTTCATCAAACACACTTCCGTTTATTACTCCCTTAACGGCTTTTTTAAGTATGTCCGCTCCGATTATGAGGTAATCGACAAAGTATGCGCCGAACCTCACCCATCTGCCCGCGGCGCCGAACGTGTTGTCAAACGTCTGTGCCGGCAGAAATTGCAGCACAAGCATTATCACTGCGCAGATAAATATCCTCACCAGCATTTTCTGCTGCTTTTTCCTCAGCGTGATGTCTGACCTCAGCTTTCCCAAGGCATACATCACCGCCGCCGCAACCGCAACAACTGCAAGCAGACAATCAACTATAATTTCCTGCACATTTATCCCTCCGTATCACGTCTTATCAGGCACGTCTTGTCAGCAGTATATCTCGCAGTCCGGCTCTACTTTCTTGCACGCCTTCGCGACGCTCTTCATGACCTCGGCAGGCTCCTGACCCTGTTCAAACTCCACAATCATCTTTTGTGTCATGAAGTTTACCGTCGCACTCTCGACACCCGCAATCTTGCGTGCGGCACATTCCATCAGATTGGCGCAGTTTGCGCAGTCAACTTCGATTTTGTATATTTTCTTCATGGCGGTCTCCCTCTCATAAATAATTTATTTTAAATTAAATGATTAAGCACTTGTTTAATCATCTTGATTGCAGTATAATACTCCTAAGGGCCACCGTCAATAGGTTTAGCCGAAATGCTTCCGAAAGGGAGAAAACAGTTTCCGAAAGGGAGAAAGGAGCGCGCCATGAATCAAACGGAGCAAGCGCTGCCGCACAATCACAACGAGGATGCGGACATACTCACAATAGCAAACGGCCTTAACCGCATAGACAAGTTTGAAGCGGCGGCGTATATATTCAAGCAGCTCGGGGACGCATCAAGAGTGCGGCTGTTCTGGCTTTTGTGCCACTGCGAGGAGTGCGTCATAAACCTCTCGGCAATGCTTGAGATGTCAAGTCCGGCGGTTTCGCATCACCTGAGGCTGCTTAAAAACAGCGGGCTTGTTGTCAGCCGACGCGACGGCAAAGAGGTGTACTACCGTGCTGCGGACACGGAGCAAAGTCAGCTTCTTCACAAGACGATTGAAAAGGTAATAGAGATTTCCTGCCAGGATTGAAGAAGGGGTAACGATGAGCGAATATAAAAACAATCACATCCATAAGGACGGAAAAGGCGCGCCCGACGCGGCAAAGCCGCCCGCCGTGCTGAGCCTGTTTAAATGTGCGGCGCTGCATATTTCGGACGACAAGGGCGGCAACGAATATTCACTGCCTTTTTGCAGCGGCGACACCATTCTCGCGGTGCACTATATACGCAGCGGCAGAACGGGGACAAAATGCGCATGCTGTCCCGCCGAGAAGAGCAGCTATCCCGAGCCGAACATATTTACGGTGCAGATTCTCACCGGCGGCTCGTCAGACGNNCCGTGCCGCGGCGAGCGTGTATATAAGCCTTGACGAGCTTGAAAAAAATCCGCCCGAGCTGCTTGACGGCACGGGGATAACCGGCAAGACGCTGCACGACAGCTTCAGCGGTGGGGACATAATCTCGTCGATAGGCGCGGAAAGAAGGTTTGAGGCGGTGTTTGAAAAGTTCTTCACCGACCCTTCAAGCCCGCTTCACACCGCTTATTGCAGGATTGCGGCTATGGAGCTTATACTGCTGCTGTACGAGACCGCATCCGAGTGCAAAAAGTGCAAGGAGTACAAAAACGAGCAGGTTCAGACCATACGCGCCATACACGACCGCATGTTAAACGACCTCAGCAGCCGCCTCACGATAGACGACCTGTCAAGGCAGTACCTTATGAATCCGACGACGATGAAAGCGCTCTTCAAGTCGGTTTACGGCGACTCGATAGCGTCCCACATGAAAGAGCACCGCATGAAATTCGCGGCAAAGCTGCTTTTGGACACCGACAACAGCATAATGGAAGTCGCATCGCTGGTGGGATACGACAGCCAAAGCAAGTTTGCCACGGCGTTTAAGGCCTACTATGGAATCCTGCCGAACGAGTATCGCAGAAAATTCCGGAGCGGCGGGTCATCATCCGCGAAAAAGTAAAATGACGCACAAAAAATTTGTGTAAAAATTATATAAACCTCTTGAATCATGGCGAAAAACATGCTATTCTTAATAAGGAATGAATTTCTTATGCTGCCTGTATGAGTTTCCCGAAAAAAGCTGAGGTTTTATGCGCTGCCGTCATCTTTTCTGCGCGGAAGTTCGGCGATGCATGCTGCAAACGCTGTATCCCGGGGCTTTGCGACTTTTTGATTGACATGGGTAAACTCTCGGCGCCATGGTATTCATTCGAGCTGCGCATGACGGGCTGTTTGCTGCCGCACAATTAAATACCACCGCAAAAAAATAAAGCGCATAGCGTTTGGCTGTACGAGTACAGCCTTTAACGCCGTGCACTTTATTGTCGGTATTGACGGCGGCGAAAAAAGGTCAAAAGGGGCGTGCGATATGCGCCGTACCCCTTAATGAAACATTTAATTTTATAACAAGGAGTGAGAAACTATGAAGTTCAAAAAGCTTTTGTCCATGCTGTCGGTTGTTTTAGCCGTGGCAATTGTCGCATCTGTACTTCCCGTGCCGGTTGCCGCCGCCGCAGAAACGGTGACCGTTTCAAACGGAATCGGAATTACAAGCGCAACGACCAATGATGAGCTCAACGCCTGGGCGGACGGTGCAGCGACCATAACCGACAATGGCAATAACACCCACACGGTTACGCTGTACAAAAACATTCTCTTTGAAAAGTCCGCCGTCACCCCGATATCATTCGGAACGTATAACGACGGGGCCGGTCAGCCCACGATAATTCTCGACCTCAACGGCTGCACCATCACCGGAAGCACGATTGTCATCAGCAACTACGGAAACCTCGTCATCAACGACTCGGCCGGAGGCGGAAAGGTGCTCTATGACGGCGGCGCGTACTTGGTTGCGATTCAAAATGCAGGCTACTCCCTCACCGTCAACGGCGGCGAATTTGAGTGCCAAGGAGCGGGTTCCGTTCTTTACAACGCTGCAATCAGCGCCACTCCGAACGCAATCACCACCATCAACGGCGGTAAGTTTGTCGGCAACAACGGTGCGGCAGTGGCTACGTTCGGAACAATGACCATCAACGGCGGTGAATTCACCGGAGCATACGGAATCGTTTCAAAGCAGAACGGCGACGGAACCTCCGCAGGAAACATTACGGTAACATCACCGTCAACAGTCGTAAACGCGACAAGCTTTGCTTTTGTCGTGGCATGCGACGGCACCAAGACCATCGGTCAGATAACTGTCGGCGGCGGAACGTATAACGCTCCCAACGTTGCGGGTAAAACCGGCACCGGCGACATCGCAGGACATGTGGGCATCTCGAACGGAACGTTTTCGGCATCACCCGAAGGCTTCGTTACGCCAACATCCGCTCTTGCCAAGACAACCACACAGGCAGGCTCAAATTACATAGTCGGCACAAATGAAATTTCAAACGCCGCGGCAGGCCTGAGCGGGGGCGACCAGATAGAATTCCTTTCGGGAGACGCATCGCTCACGGGAGTTCCCGACGGCATAACGGTAGTCAACAGCGGAACCGGATCGGTATATGTAAACAACACCGAGATAACCGACACCCCTGTAGTCACCCACACTCACACGCTCGAGTACCACTCAAGAGTTGAGCCGTCGCACACCTCTGAAGGAAACATCGAGTACTGGTACTGCACCGGCTGTCAGAAGTACTTTGCAGACGCTGCGGGCACGAACGAGATAACCGCGGCGGATACGGTGCTTGCCAAGACCACAGAGCACATCGCAGACGGAACGGGATACCACTATGACATAAACGGTCACTGGTTTGTATGCGTATGCGGTGAAGTGATCAATTACCAGCCGCACGACCTCACATGGTATTCGGAGCTGCTTTCAACCAAGGAGCACAACGGTTACGGACACTATGAGTGCCACATCTGCGGATACGTTTCCGGAAGATACACAACCGTTTACACCGAGACGGGCGATGAGGATGTAAATGTTCCGGACGACGATTACACCGAAGAGGTGATCGAGATCGAAGAGCCTGTTGAGGGATTCGAGATTGAGACTGAATTAGACGGAGTCAGCGCATTTTAACAACTAAAGTCTTCTGCATTTTAACAGGCAAGTGAACGCATAAAAAACAAGTCCCACGCTGCACGGCGGTGTGGGGCTTGATTTTTGCTATATCGGGCATATGCGGCGTGAAGTAAAAACAAAAGCTCCCAAGTAAATCTGCTCGGGAGCTTTTTATGGTGAGCCACTGGAGATTCGAACTCCAGACCCTTTCATTAAAAGTGAAATGCTCTGCCAACTGAGCTAGTGGCTCATATTTTCATCTGCTTTATTGTATGCGCAATTACAGCTTTACTATTATATCAAAAGGGTTTTTGTTTGTCAACATCGCGGCGGAAATTTCGGCGAAAAAAGCTGCCCGCTCTGCGCTATCGCGCGGTTCTTTGCCTGAAATTAAATTCCGCCTTCGATTTTTGCAAAAAAGTAGTCGGAGCAAAGCAGCTTTGCTCCGACGTGGTGCCGGTGACCGGGGTCGAACCGGTACGGTATCTCTACCACAGGATTTTGAGTCCAGCACGTCTGCCAATTCCATCACACCGGCGTAGAGGTCATCTAACCAAATCAGTATACCAAAGCGTCTTCATTTTGTCAAGTGCTTTTTGACCTCTTATCTCACTCTGTTTTTAAACACCGTGCCGATAAACAGGCTGAGCAGTGACGCAAGCCCTATTATCACAGCGTAAATCCATGCCGTGGAGTTATAAAACGCAAATATGCAGGGGATGAACACAACCGCGGTTTCTATGCTCATCAGCCAGTCGCCGCCGTGCTTTTTGCCGAAGAAAAATCCCACTCCGAGCGCTGCGCATATGTCTATTCCGGGCGTCGCGTTATACAGCCACCCGGGCGCATTTGCAAACGCGCAGACCAGCGGTATGCCGTAAAAGAATATTATCTCCGCTATAAGATATCCCATTGTGTTTTCAAACCGCTCTTTCATGTCTTGCTCCTCACTCTTTGCCGCCCTTGCGCAGTGCGTTGACCGCATCGGCGTCCGGCGTAACATACAACGTCCTGTTATTTGTGAATATGACCATGCCCGGCTTTGCTCCGGAGGGCTTTTTTACATACCTCACCTGAGTGTAGTCCACCGGAACGCTTGAAGAATTTTTTGCAGAGGAATTAAACGCCGCTATCATTGCCGCCTGCTCTATTGTGCGCTGCGGGATGTCGCCGCCGTTTGCCTCCACTATCACGTGTGCGCCGGTTATATTTTGAACATGCAGCCATAAATCCGTCTTTTGCGCGGTTTTTAAGGTCAGCATGTCGTTTTGGCGGTTGTTTCTGCCCACAAGAATCCTAAACCCGTCGTCTGACACGTACTCTATCGGCGGCAGGGACTTTGGCAGCTTTCCGCCCTTTGAGCCTTTTGCGCGCGGCTGCTTTACATACCCGCCCGCGGCAAGCTCCATTCTTATGTCGCTAAGCTCGCTTTCCGTGGATGCGCGGCTCAAGGCGTCAAACACGGAATCTATATACTTTACCTCGTCCTCACCCTCGGCTATGAGCGAAGTCAGCTTCTTTTCGGCGGTATCGGCTTTGCGGTACTCCTGATAGTACCTTTGCGCATTCTGCACGGGTGTGAGACGCTTGTCAAGCTCCACCTTAACCACGCTTCCCGGCTCATAGCAGTTATCAAGCTCCGCCTCTGACATGCCCTTTTCAAGCCGGTACAGGTTGGCCATAATCAAGTCGCCCTTAAGTCTTAACTCTTCTCTGCCCTTACACTCCTCAAGCTCTATTTTCTGCGCCGAAACTCTCCGTTTTGTCCTCTCCGACAGGCTGACAAGCAGCTTAAACAGGTCGGCGGCTCTTTGGTGAGTCTGCGCTATCACGTCTCTTTCGGAGAAGAAATAGTCAAGCAGTGCGCTCGGCGACGAAAACTCCTTTGTGCTCATCATAGTGCCGTACTGCTCTATGTTCACAAAGCAAAAATCCTTCATCAAGCCGTTTTTGTCCTTGAGCAGAACATACTTGTTGGTGTGCTCGCGTATCTGTCGGGCGGAGTTTTGAAGGAAAAACACAAGTCGGTCAAGCTCGTCCGCGCTGAACTCCGATGCCGGCTTTTCCGCTCCCCTGCACGCATAGTACACGGCTTCCCTTGCAAAAATCGGGGATATGCCCTCTATCAGCTTTACAAGCGCTTTTGATGGGTCTTTTTGACTTAGCGACAGAAATCCGCTTAACAGCTCGTCCCTGTCAAGCTCAAAGAGGCTGAGTCTTTTCTCCCTCGGCGGGAGGCTGTAGCTTATTCCGGGGAGCACGAGCCTTACGCTCGACATCCCCTCGCCCACGCGCTTTATCGAATCTATCACTCGCATGTCGCCGTTTACAAGTATGACGTTAGAGTACTTGCCCATTATCTCTACAGCAAGCGTTAAGACTATTCTGTCGCCGAACTCGTCCGCCGTCTCAAAGTCAAAGTTGAGTATTCTCTCAAAGCCGTCCTGCCTTATTGCGACGAGCTTTGCCGAGGAAAGATGCTTTCTTAAAAGCATGCAAAACATCGGCGGCGNNCGACTCAGAAAGATGCACCCTTGCCGTTCCCGCGCAGGAGGATATGAAAAGCTTTTTCACGCCGCTTGAGAGCGTTCTAAGCGATATTATAAGATTATCCTTTGAGGGCTGATGGATTTTATCCACCCTCGAACCTGTCAGGCAGCCCTCAAGCTCCTCCTTCACAAGGCTCAAATACACTCCGTCAAGCGCCATTTGCTTATTTCCTTTCTCACTTTACTGTTTTAATCGTTGTTCCCTCGCCGCTTGTGACAAAGCTCACGTCCGAAAACTCCTTCTCAAGCTTTTGCTTTAGATATTCCGCGGCGATTATCTCGGTTTCATAGTGTCCCGCGTCTATCAGCGTGACGCCTATTCTCTCCGCCTCCAAAAACTCGTGATGCTTGACCTCTGCGGTTATATACGCATCAAGCCCCAGTCTTTTCGCATCGAATATGCCGTCTCCGCCTGCGCCGGATATCACGCCCACTCTTTTTATGTTCCTTTTGCCGGCGACATATTTTATCGCAACGCATCTAAACCGCTCGGCGCAAAGCTTTGCAAGCTCCTCGGGGGTCATCTCGCTGCACTCGCCGATTGCTCCGTATCCCACTGCCCTGTCCGACAGGCTGTCGCGGCGGTTTATCTGAACAAGCTCGTGGCAGTTTTTAAAGCCCAGGCGATAAAGCATCATATCGCTTATGCCGTACTGTGCGCTGTCGAGGTTGGTATGCGCGCATATGCAGCTCATGCCGTACCGCACAAGCCTTCCCGCAGGGTCGTCAAAGCAAACGGTTTTCAGCGGGTGAAATATCACCGGATGATGCGTTATCAAAAGTTCGCAGCCCTCGCGGTGCGCCTCGTCTATTATTCTGTTTTCGGCGTCCAGCGCCACAAGCGCCTTATGAACCTGCGCGTTTTCATCGCCCGCAAGAAGTCCGGAGTTGTCCCAGCTGTCCTGCGTCCGAAACGGCGCAAACGAATCTATATATTTATACACATCAGATACTTTAGTCATGCAAATCTCCTTCCGACAGATACTCCCTTAGCCTTCCGGCAAGCTCTTCTAAGCTGTCGGCACGGCGGGAAAGCGCACTGTTTTCCTCCGAAAGTCTCATGCCTGCGGCGGCGCTTTCTATGCGGTTTATTTTGCGGCGGATATACTTTTTCGACTCCTCAAGTCTTATGTCAAGCTTACCTGCGATGCTCTCAAGCTCCGAGCATTCCTGCGGCACTTTGGACTCCGCCCTGTGCGCCTTAAACACAAGATAGACAAACTTTCCGTCCTCGCACGCCTTTTGGGCGGCAATTTCATAGCCGTTTTTTCTCAGCCACACGTAAAGCTCCGGCTCGCGTGTGTTTGGCTGCAAAACAAGGTTTATCCCGCTCAGGTCTGGTGCGCGGGAAAGTATGCTTGCTATGAGTTCTCCGCCCATCCCCGCAATCACCACGTCGCTTACGCCCTCCACGGGGACGCTGTCAAGCCCGTCGGAGAGGATAGTCTTTATCTTTCCCGACAACCCTGCGCGCTCTATATTCGCCCTTGCGCTTTCAAGCGGTCCCGAGGCTACGTCGCAGGCATACGCCGTATCGCACCTGCCGCTTTTCACAAGGAAAACGGGCAGGTATGCGTGGTCTGTTCCCAGGTCGCAAACTATCCCGCTGCCCTCCACGTACTCGGCGCAGGCGGCAAGTCTTTTTGTCAGCAATCAAATCCCCTCCGGTGCAAAAATCGGGCAGCCCATAAACTCGGACTGCCCTAACTGCCATCAGCTTTCGATAGTCGGCTCAGTCTTAGCCGCCCGTCACTTCTTAGCGAAGTAGTCGTTGAGCTTTCTTACAAGCTCCTCGGGGTCGGCACCGTGAACGGCGCAAGCCTGTTCAATGGTTTCTCCCCTTGAGGCGGGGCAGCCTAAGCAGTGCATGCCCATTGCCAAAAACAAGGGTGCACAGCCGGAATCTATGTCCAAAACATCGCCTATAACAGAATCTTTGGTGATATTCATCGTTAAAACCTCCTTTAAAAGTTTTCGTTTGAATTATATAATACTTTTCGCTCAAATGCAAGTCCCGCGGGCGCAGGCATGCAAATAAAAAGGGCGCGGCGCAGGTTTTGCCCCGCTCCGCGCGTTTTTTGCTTTTTTCAGTCCCGAAAATCAGTTTTCCGCCTTTAACTTTGCGTAGCACTCGCTGCAATAAACAGGTCTGTCGTCATGAGGCATGAAAGGAACCTTAGCTTCCTTGCCGCACATTGCGCNNAAGGTGACGCTCGGATAGTTCTTTCTGCACTCCTTGCAGAGCTTAGGCTCGTTCTCAAAGCCCTTTTCTGCATAGAACTCCTGCTCACCTGCGCTGAAAACGAACTCTCGTCCGCAATTACGGCACACCAATGTTTTGTCTTCGTACATATTTTTCCCTCGCTTTTAGTTTTGCCAAGCGGACTAACACCTTCAACTTTGAATAAAACCAATATACAATGCCCGGAATTAAGCTGCATGGCTCATATGTATTTATAAAAACCTGCGGCAGCGCCACAGACCTTTATCTTAAATTGCTGCGAAGCTTTCGCCTCACTCTCAGCATGGCGTTATCAACGGACTTCACCGACAAGCCAAGCTTATCAGCCGTGTCGCGGTAGCTCATGCCCTGCATATAGCACTCGAAAACGCTTTTTTCGGTGCCGCTCAAGCCCTTTTCCACCCACGAAAGCGCCCTCGATATGTCCTCCCTGTCCATAACTATGCTCTCAGGGGATGTGTTCTCGCTCAGCTTCGCGTCTAAGATGTTCTCCTCGCGGTTTATTATGCTGCTCGACTTCTTTATTGCGGAGACAATCCTGTTATGTATGCATGTGTACGCGTACGTCGAAAAGGATGCGCTCCTGCCCTTTACCGTCCTTGAGCTGTCGTAGCTTTTTATCGCATTCATAAGACCTATTATCCCCTCCGACACAAGGTCGTCAATGTCGGAGATGTTATATGAATATACGTGTACAAGCCGCCTCACCATGCCCACATACCTCGAGACAAGCTCGGCATACGCCTCCTCGTCCGAGTCCGCCAGACGGCACAGCTCGGCGTCGGTCATTGATTTGTATCTTCCCTGCGGCAAATCGATCACCTCATGATTAAGTCACAGTGTAAATATATCATTTTGACACATTGATGTCAAGCGCAATGAGATTTTTTGATTTTTTCTGTCATTGTGCACAATTACATGGCGCAAGTATACTACAAAATGACAATGCGGCACAGATTTTGATGCCTGTACCGCACTATAATCATTTGTTAAACAAGTCGTTCCAAAGTCCGTCATAGAATCCGCCTGACGATTCCTCTGCGGGCTTTTCCTCTTCGGTCTTCTGCTCTTCTTCCATGCTCGGCGTATTATATGCGTCAAAGTCGGAGGCAATGACGATAACGTCGATAGTATCGGAGAGATCTTCCTTGAAGTCGGCGCCGAAGATAAGCTCTACATCCTCAGCAGCAGCCTTTGTGATGGTATCGGTAAGCTCTGCTATGTCGCCTGCTACAATGTCCTCGCTCATGGTGATGTTGAGCAAAAGTCTCTTAGCGCCCTTGATTGAAGTCTCAAGCAGCGGGCTGGATATAACCTGCTGAACTGCGTCCGCAACCTTGTCCTTGCCTTCGCCGTGGCCTATAGCCATGTGCGCGTATCCCGCGTTGCTCATGATGGTCTTTACGTCGGCAAAGTCTACGTTTATCTCGCCGTGTCTGAGTATAAGCTCCGTCACGCTCAAGACAGCGGTCTTGAGTATATCGTCGGCAAGGGCAAAGGACTGCCTCATAGTGAGGTTCTCCTTGCCTGTGAGAAGTTTCTGGTTAGGTATTACAACTAAAGAATCCACGTTCTTTATAAGAGCATCAATTCCGCGCTCCGCCTGGGCAAGCTTTCTTGCGCCCTCAAACGCAAACGGCTTTGTGACTACGGCGACGGTGAGTATTCCCATATCCCTCGCTATCTCCGCAACAACCGGCGCTGCGCCCGTTCCTGTTCCTCCGCCCATACCTGCCGTTATGAATATCATATCGGCGCCTTTGAGCGCATCCTGTATCTCTTCCTTAGACTCCTGAGCGGCGCCTTCACCGATCTCGGGCTTTCCGCCCGCTCCTAATCCGTGCGTAAGCTTCTGTCCTATCTGTATCTTGGTCGTCGCCTTGGAATTCTTCAGAGCCTGAGCGTCTGTATTGACAGATATGTACTCGACGTTCTGAATTCCGGTCGCAACAATACAGTTAAGAGCGTTTCCGCCGCCTCCGCCTACGCCTACTACTTTTATTTTAGCGAGGTCGATTCCTTCATTTTCCATTGTAAAGCCCATTTTCCTATCCTCCGATATATATTTATCCAACGAAAGTACAAGTTTAAATATAGTACTATACTACCATAAAAAATTGTGCTTGGCAATAGTTTTGACACCGTATTTTGATGATAATTTATGCCTGTGCGCCATATGTTCGCCTTTAAAACCCTCTATTCGTCGGGTTCTTCGACATCTTGACCTGTTTCTGTAGATTCCTGGCTCTGCTGCTGATTTGCCTGCTGTTCTTCTCTTTGCGCCAAGTCTTCCTGCATCTGCTGCAAGTCCTCATTTGTGATGAAGGAGACGCCGGCGGCAGCGCTATGGTATATAAGTCTGCCCGTCTCGTCGTCAGAGAGGTTGTTTTCGATAATTGCGCTGACGTAGCGGAGCTTGTACTCATAATCGAGGGAGCTTCCGAACTCTATATCTATTCTTCCGGCGTAGCCTATCATGATGTCGGTTCTGTCGGTGATGTCTATGTAGCTCACCTTTCCGGGGCAGATTTCATCCATGGCGTCAAGCAACTGCATGACTATTGTGAGCTTATTCGGGTCTTCCGACTCAAGCTCCTCGCCCAATGACACGTTCACAAGGTCAAGCCCGTATATTTGCAAAAGCTCCGCTCTCGGGGATGCCTGTTCCGTTTCAAGGTAGCGTCCGCTTCGGGTTATGACGGCGTACCTTGAGCCTTCGTACTGACAGCACGCAAACGGCTCGGCTTCCTCGACTGTTATGGTCATTTTATCGGGAAGCTTGCGCCGCACGGTGACGTTTTCGATGTATATGAGCTCATCCTTTATCTTTTGTTCTACCTTGTCGGTATCTATGTTATACATGTTTTTGCCGACTTTCAAATCGGCTGCGTCGAGTATCTGTTCGACTGTATATCGGGAGTTGCCGGTCACAACGTATTCTTTCACCCTGAACAAAAGCGTCCTCGAAAGCAAAAAGAGAATAAATCCGCAAATGAGGAATATCATTAAGTAGTACAAAGAAAGATTTCTTTTTCGGCGGCGTCTTTTAGGGCGCACACCGGCTGCGCCGTTTGCGCCGTTTGTGCCGCTTGTCTGCGGCCGACTGCCTGCCGGCGGTTGTTTTACAACGTCCCTCACTTATTTCACCTCCTGCATGCTTTTACACTCTTTTGACCGATCCTCCCACGGAGCAAAGCACTCCTTCGAGGTTTTCGTATCCTCTGTCTATGAAATGAACGTTTGAAACCGTGGTTGTTCCCTGCGCTCCCAAAGCCGCGACGACGAGCGCTGCGCCCGCTCGCAGATCTGCCGCTCTCACCTGTGCGCCGTAAAGCTCACGAACGCCTTCTATGACGGCGACCCTGCCCTCCGCTTTGATGTATGCGCCCATTCTCATCAGCTCATCCACAGCCATGAATCTGTTTTCAAATATGTTTTCCACTATCATGCTTGTTCCGTCGGCTTTGCAAAGGGCGGCCATGGCAATAGGCTGGCAGTCTGTCGGGAATCCCGGGTAAGGCATGGTTCGCACGGTTCTGACCGCTTTGAGGGGCTTTTTGACGCTTATGAAGATCTTATCGGTGTAGGGATAAACCCCGCAGCCCATTTCCGAGAACACCGACATGCACGAGTACATATCCTGCGGGCAGACGCCTGACAAAACAAGCTCTCCGCCTGCCGCGGCGGCAGCTCCCATATATGTAGCGGCAACTATTCTGTCCGGCATTACGGTGTATTCGCAGCCGTGCAGCTCGCTCACGCCGTTTATGGTTATGGTGGATGTGCCGCAGCCGTGTATGTTCGCCCCGCACATGTTTAAGTAGTTTGCAAGGTCGGTTATTTCCGGCTCTCTTGCGGCGTTGTATATTGTCACCTCGCCGTTTCCCACGGCGCAGTAAAGCATAATGTTTTCCGTCGCCCCGACGGACGGCAGAGAAAGTGTTATATCGCAGCTCAAAGGGCGCATATTTGCGGTGCAGTCGAGCATGCCGTGATCCTCTATTATCTTAACGCCGAGTTTTTTAAGCGATTCAAGGTGCAGATCTATCGGCCTCGGTCCAAGCTCGCATCCTCCGGGGAAGGAGAGCCTGCACCGCTTGTTTCTGCCGAGTATCGCGCCCAAAAAGACAATTGAGGAACGCATTTCACGCATCAGCCCGTCGCTCACCGTAAACCCGCCCGCCGACGAGGAGTCCACCACCACGGTGTCCCCTTCTCTTGTGCACTTGCAGCCAAGGGATCCGAGTATTCTGCATGCGGCGAACGCATCCGACAGCGCCGGACAGTTATGTATGACGCTTGTTCCGCAGGACAAAAACGCGGCGGCAAGCAGCGGAAGCGAGCTGTTTTTTGCTCCCTGCACTTTTATTTCTCCCTCTATCCTCCTGCCGCCTTCTATGATTAGCTTACTTTCGAGCATCTTAATTCTCCTTTGCAACATATTACGCGCAGTTTTCTATAGGTCTATAAGCATAATATGTTGCGGCAAACTAAGGTGCTACTTTAAAAGCCGTGCCGCCCCTCAGGACTCAAGAACGCCGTTTATGACGTCGGCTATCCTTGCGGGGGTGTCGGTTATGTAAAGCGCAGCCGCCCTCTCGGACAGGCTCTCAAGCCTTGAGGGGTTGCTTATCAGCTCGGAAACGGTGTCTATGAGCCACTTGCTCGTCAGATCCTTTTGCTCGATGAGGATTGCCGCTCCGGCGTTTTGCAATACCATGCCGTTGTGGTACTGGTGGTTTTCGGCAACTATCGGCGACGGAACAAGTATCGAGCCGCATCCGACAGCCTCTATCTCGGTGAGTGCTCCGGCTCCGCACCTGCTTATTATCAGGTCGGCCGCCTCCATGCACACCGGCATGTTGTCTATATACTCTTTTACCATAAAGTTTGGGTGCTCGTCAAGCTTCACTCCCTTTGAGGCAAGCATCGCGGCAAAGCTTCCCCTGCCGTTTTTGCCGTAGGAGTGTATATGGTTTACCTTTACGCCGTTTTCGCAATACCACGCCAAAAGGTCGGCGACGGTCTCGTTTATCCTTCCCGCTCCCAAGCTGCCTCCGGTGGAGAGTATGCACAGTCCGTCGTCAAACCCGAGCGCTCTTTTAGCCTCCGCCTTAGGCAGTCTGCCCTTTAAAAAGCCTGAGCGCACCGGCAGTCCCGTGACCACGCACTTCTCCTTCTGCGGGATGTAGTCCTTCGCCTTTTCAACGGTGAGCATGACTTTGTCCACGCTCTTTGCCAACAGCTTTGTCGTGACGCCCGGAAAGGCGTTTTGCTCGTGTATTACGGTCTTTATGCCCATCTTTGCAGCCATGCGCACAATCGGGCCGCATACGTATCCGCCGGTGCCTATCACGAGGTCGGGCTTAAAGCTGTTTAAAATCTCACGTGAGCGCTTGCCGGAGTGAAGAAGGTAGTTCGCAGCGGTTATGTTTCTCTTCAGGTTGTTAAAAGACGGCTTTCTTTGAAATCCCGCAACGTTCATCGGTGCAAAATCCATCCCCGCCTTTTTGACAAGGTCGCACTCAAGGCCGTTCGGCGTGCCGACGTATAAAAACTTTGCGTCGGGGTGGCTGTCTTTTATTATCTCCGATATTGCAAGCGCGGGGTTTACATGTCCCGCCGTGCCCCCTCCGGAAAGTATCACTTTAAGCATAATATCACCGCATCCTTTATATGTTTTCGCAGCGTCTTGACACCGCAAGCACGACTCCCATCTCGGCAAGCTGTATCACAAGCGCCGTTCCGCCTGAGCTGAAAAACGGCAGCGACACGCCGGTGTTCGGGAACGCATTGCATGCGACGCCTATATTCAGTATCGCCTGCAAACCTATTTGGAACGTCATTCCGCTCGTTATGAGCATGCCGAACCTGTCGGGCGCCTTTGACGCTATTCTAAATCCCCTGTAGACAAGCAGTCCGAACAGTATCAGCACCGCAAGTCCGCCCATATATCCGAGTTCCTCTACTATTATAGATATTATAAAGTCGTTTTGCGATTCGGGCAGCCACAGATATTTCTGCCTCGACTCGCCGAACCCGAGTCCGAACCATCCGCCCGAGCCTATTGCAATGAGCGACTGAGCGGTCTGCCAGTTGTCATCCGTAATTTCTCCCGACTCGACGCTCTCCATGCTTGCAACTCTGTCAAAGATGTAGGACAGTCCGCCGCCCCTTGCCACGGAGTACGCAACAGCCGCAACCACCGCAAACACGAGCACCACTGCGCCGAGCTTGAGCATATCCTTCCAGGGCANNGAAAACACCACGCATGCAAAAAGCGCGCACATGATTAAAAGTCCCGAAATATGCCTTTGCAAAACCATGTTCAGGCAGACCGGCAGCATCGCCAAAAGCAGCGGTATGACCTTTTTTTGCATGGATATGTTTTTGTCCTTCAGCTTTATTATCAGGTACGCTACGAAAACTATCAGCACGGGTTTCATCGCCTCAGAGGGCTGAAAAGAAAGAGGGCCGATGTTTATCCATCGCCTTGCATCGTGAACATCGTCCCCGAAGAAGGAGGTGTATGTCAGTATGGCAAGCATGCCGAAATATCCTATGAACACCACGTTTGTGTTCATGAGAATGTGGTAGTCAAAGAACGAAATAAAGAGCATGAGCAAAACGCCTATGATCGCCGCTATGCCCTGCGTTCTGACGTACATGTATCCGTCGCCGTGGTTTAAAAGTCCCTCCATGTAGCTCGCAGAGAACATCATGACAAGGCCGTATATGAGCAAAACCACAACGACTACGAAAAACAGCATATCCATGCTGCCGTCAACCACTCTTATGCCCGGCTCTTTTGTCTTTACCCTGCGCCTTTTTGTGCGCGGTTTTGGGGCATTTCCGGCAGGCTGCGGGGCAAGCGCCGCCTGATCGCCCGACGCGCCGCCTGAGCTGACTGTTATTAAGTTTCTTCTTCTGTTGTCCGTCGGCACGTCCTGCACCCCCTTACACGGTTATTTTATCTTTTTCAGCTCGGCAGGTTTGAGGTGTAAAGCCACGTCGCCAAAACGCCGAGCACTCCCGCCGCTGCGGTAACTCCCGCAAACACGAAAAGTATCTTATATTCGCTCCATCCGCACAGCTCAAAGTGGTGATGAATGGGCGCCATCTTGAACACGCGCTTTTTGCGTATTTTAAAGCTGAGTATTTGTATCACGTCGCTGAGGGCTTCAACTATATATATCACTCCGACAAGCGGTATCAAAAGCTCCAGCCCGCTCGCCATGCCCATGGCTATGACGCATCCGCCCAAAAACAGCGAGCCGGTATCGCCCATGAACACCTTTGCGGGGTGCAGGTTCCATATGAGAAATCCCATGCATCCGCCTGCAACCGCCATTGCAAACGCCGACATCTCCCAGTTGTCGAGCAGAACAAATATCATCGTAAACGCAACCGAGTACACCACCGTCACCGAACCCAAAAGCCCGTCTACGCCGTCGGTGAAGTTTACCGCGTTTACCACGCCGTATATCGCTATGCCCATTATGGGGTAGTACAGCCATCCGAAGTCCACCGCGCCTATAATCGGGAACACGACCTGCGTCGAGTCGCCGAGGAAGTAGCATGCCACCATGTATCCCGCAGTTATCAGGAGCTGAAAAACGGTTTTGGCCTTTATGCTGAGGCCCTTGTTTCTCTTTTTAACCACCTTGATGTAGTCGTCGCAAAAGCCGACAAGCATAAACAAAATCGACACTCCCACAGCCAAAAGGAGCTTTAAGCCGCTGTTTTCCGGCGTCTGTATCATGTGCGCGTTCCTGTATGCGCGTATCAGCAGGTACCCCACCCACACCGCAACAGGTACGGACAGTATGAACATAAAGCCGCCCATGAGAGGCGTGCCCTCTTTTGACTTATGCCACGCCGGACCTATGTCGAGAATGTGAGAGCCGGCTTTCAGCTTTCTTAAATATGGTATTAGTACAATGCCGAACAGTCCCGCCACCAAAAGGGACAGAAATCCGACTATAAGGTTTATCCAAAATGGCATTGTTTGACCTCCGATTTTTTCTTATGCTTTCTATTTCCCTTCATCTGCGAAGGCTGCCGCAAGGGCGTCTTTCACCACTTCGTGCTCGTCAAAATGTATCTTCACGCCGCCGGCAAGTATCTGATAGTCCTCATGCCCCTTTCCGGCAAGAACTATCACATCGTCCTTTTGAGCATTTTTGACCGCCCAGAAAATCGCATCGCGGCGGTTGTCTATTTCAATATATTCCTTGAAGTCGGCATCAAGACCTTTTATTATCTGCGTTATTATCTCGTGCGGATCCTCATCTCTGGGGTTGTCTGAGGTTATTATGAGAAAGTCCGCGTTTTCGGCCGCAGCTTTTGCCATGAGCGGGCGCTTTTTTGCGTCTCTGTTTCCGCCGCAGCCGAACAGGCAGACCACTCTTCCCTTTGCAAACTCCCTGACCGTTTCAAGTATGTTCACGAGTGCATCGGGTGTGTGAGCATAGTCAAGTATCACGCTGAAGTCCCTGCCGGTATCGACAAGCTCGCATCTGCCCCTCACGCCGGGGATTTTTGCAATGCCCGCAGCCGTCTTATCCATGCCTATTCCGCAAAGCTCCAGGGCGCATATCGCAGCCATGCTGTTTGATACATTATAACTGCCCGGGAGGCGTATGTCCACCTTATAAGTCTTTTTTCTGTCCGAAAGCCAGTAGCTCGAACCGCCGCCGTGCAGCTTTATAAAATCCGCGCTGAAGTCCGCATCGGAGTTTTTCTCCGAAAAGCTGAACTTGTTGCAGGATATTTCGCCGTAAAGCCTTGCGCCGTACTCGTCGTCGATATTTACAAGCGCATTTGTGCACCTTGAAAACAGCAGCTTTTTCGCCTGATAGTAGTTTTCCATAGTGCCGTGAACGTCGAGGTGATCCTGAGTGAGGTTGGTGAATACCGCCGTTTCAAACCACACGTCGCCGAGCCTTTGCTGCTCAAGCCCCTGAGACGACACCTCCATGACCACGTACCGGCAGCCGCTTTCAGCCATTCTGTCGAGCAGCTCAAAGAACTCGTTCGGCTCGGGAGTAGTGCGCTCTGCGTGTGTTACCTCGCCGCAAATTTCGTTTTGGCAGGTGCCTATAAGCCCCGCGGGTATGTTTAAGTCGTCAAGAAGTCTTTTTATCAGCGTGGTGGTAGTCGTCTTGCCGTTCGTGCCCGTCACGCCGATAAACTTCATCTTCTTTTCGGGGTTTGAATACATGTTTGCCCAAATCCTCGAGAGGGCAAGCCTTGTATCGGGGACGATTATCTGATTTCCCACGGCGCAGTCGCGCTCTGTCACAACCGCGCCGACGCCTTTTTTCTCAAGCTCCGGCACAGCGTCATGCGCATCAAACTTTGCGCCCTTCAGGCACACAAACAGCGTGCCCGAGTCGATTTCATCCCTTGTGTCTGAGGATATTTTAGTTATCTGTATATCTTTTATGCCTTCGGGGAGCTGCGCCGCTCCCCTTAACAGTTCGCTGAGTTTCATATTGCCCTGCTGCCTCCATGCGTTTTACGCCATATCATCCCGTCTCGTCGTTTATGAGGAAGTACGCCTCGATTATCGTTCCCCGCGGCACGTAGCACTCCTTATAGTTCATGACGCCGGAGCATTCCGCTCCCGCTTTTTGTGCCGCGCCTCCGAGAGGCCTTAGGTTGAGCCCCAGCTCGGCAAGCTCCTCGTTTGCCTCCTTGAGCGTGTATCCGGTCAGATCCGGCACATATACCATCTCTTCTTCCGTGCCCTCTTCGGTGTACAGGACAACCGTGCTGTCCTTTGGCATCTGGTTGCCGTGAGACGGAACCTGCTTGACGACGGTTTCGCCGTCTCCCACCACGTCCGCATTTAATCCGATCGATTCAAGCGTTGCTATTGCGCTTTCGACAGTCGCATCCTCTACGTCCGGAACCGTAACCTCAAGCTCTGCAAGCTCTTCCTCGGTGTATTCCGCATAGTAGCCGAGATATGGCAGTATCTCTGTAAACACCTCCGAAACAACCGGAGCCGCAACAGCCGAGCCGTAGTAAAGTCCGTTCGTCGGCTCATCCACCATTACAAGCATGATTATTTCGGGGTCGTCCGCGGGATAGAACGCGCAGTACGAGGAAACGTAGGTGTTTCCCTCCGGATTCTCGTCGAGCTTCTGAGACGTGCCCGACTTTCCGCCTATATTATAGCCCTTTATGTAAACGTTGCTTCCCGAATTTACGGTGACGACCGTTTCAAGCGTCTGGCGCATAATCGCAGACGTCTCCTCCGATATCACCTGTCTTTTTATCGTGGGGGCAAACTGCTTTACTATGTTTCCGTCGCTGTCAACAATCTTGTCGACAACGTAAGGCGTGACGAGATTTCCGCCGTTTACGACCGCAGCATACGCGCAGACCATCTGTATAGGCGTTATTTTGTTTGTCTGTCCGAAGGAGCTTGACGCTAAGGATACCGGCGTCATGCTCTCATACGGCACATAAAGGCTGACCGCCTCCGCAGGGAGGTCTATGCCTGTTTTCTGAGTGAGCCCGAATGCGTCAAAGTAATGGCAAAACAGCTTTGCGCCGAGCCTTTGACCTATCTCAACGAACGCAGGGTTGCAGGAGTTTGTCATCGCCTGAACGAAGTTTTGCGTGCCGTGTCCGCCGTGAGTTGTCCAGCAGTGGAATATGACGCCCTGAACCTCGGTCTCGCCGTCGCAGTAGAAAGTATCCGAAAGGCTTATGGCGTTTTCCTCAAGTGCTGCGGAGCCTGTCACAACCTTGAATACCGAGCCGGGGAAGTACAGCGACGATATGGCTTTGTTTGTCCACTGCAAGTTCCACGCCAAAGACCTCTGGTTGTAATACTCCTCCATATCGCCCGACATCTCAAGACCCGCAAGCGCCAGCGACGTCTTTTCGTCGTATATGTAAGACGGGTCGTTTAAGTTATAATCCGTCTCTGTCGCCATGGCGTATATTGCGCCGGTTTTGCAGTTCATGACTATGGCGCAGGCTTTATTTTTAGGGTTATTTGCCTGCACTGCACTCTCAAGGGCTTTTTCGGTGTAGTACTGTATGGTGGCGTCGAGGTTTGTGTAAAGCGAGTCGCCGTCCTGAGCGTCATAGCTTTGCTTATATTTGTACTGAAACTCCGCGCCGGTGGCGTCTCGGGCGCTGATGATCTTTCCGTCAACTCCGGTCAGGTACTCGTCATAATACGCCTCAAGTCCGTATATGCCGTATCCGTCATAGTGAAGGTGACCTATCACGTTTGCCGCAAGGTCGTTTTGAGGGTAGTATCTCTTTGCCGTTGGTGTAGCTCCCACAGAGGTTATGCCCTCTGCGGACATGGTGTTCATTATATCGGTTGCCACGGATTTTTCAACGCCTGTCGCAACTTCCTGATATGCGTTGTCCTTATAAAGCTTTTCTCTCACCTGCTCGGCGTCGATTCCGAGCTTAGAGGACAGCGTGTAAACTATTATGTCCTCCTTTTCGGTATCTCTTTCGGCGTATGTCCTCGGGTCAACATAAACGGTATACACCGTCACGCTTTGAGCAAGAACCTGTCCGTTTTTGTCGTATATCGTTCCGCGGTTTGCCTTGACAGTCGTGGAGCGAAACTGCTGGCTGCTCGCAAGCGCCTGATACTTGTCGCTCTCGCGCACAGCTACGTTATACATCTGCACCGACACATAGATCAGCGCCGCAAGCATCACAACAAAGACCAAAAGGTTTAACCGCCTTTTCATGGACGGCGTCGATTTTTCAGATACAGCCATTTCGTTTCCTTTCTGCAAGTTTTGCCAGCGAGTCTTGCCGGCATAATTTGCTGTATGACGCAAGAAAGCTAAGTTTGCCCTTCAATATTTGAGAAGGTAAAACTTAACTTTCTCCTGATATATTCATCTTTATTTCACTACAGCCCGAGATATTCGCATACATCCGCAAACCAGTTCTTAATTCTCACAAAGATATTTTGTTTCTCTGTATCTACGACCTCTATTACCGAGTCGCCCTCGAACTCCACATACTCTATTTGAGCCTTGTCGAGCTTTTGAAGTCCTAAGGTGTTCTGAGCGTACTCCTCCACGTTTTTGAGGGAGGTTCTCGACTCGTACTCCGCCGCAAGTGCGACGTTTTCCGCCTCGAGCGACTGAAGCTGCTGCTCAAGCTCCGCGACCTCGCCGAAAAGCCTGTTTGTCTCGACTTTACCGTAAAGCATTGCAAACATGATGACCAAAACGGCGGCTGCGCTTATGAGTATTCCCATCGTGCTCTGGGTCTTTACGGCTTTATGCCTTCTGACCTGTATTTGAGGGCGCTCCTGTTTTTGTTGACCGGGGTCTTTTACTTTCGGCTCGTACACCGATATATCATACGCTAAGTTGCCGTTCTGATATGCCATCTTTTTTGTTCCTTTCCCGGTTTTTACGCCGTCAATCCTTTATCTTTTCGACTATCCTGAGCTTTGCGGAGTGGGCGCGATTATTTATCTTTATCTCTTCCTCCGAAGGCTCTATCGGTTTTTTGGTTATGAGTTTTGCCCGGGGCGTCTTTCCGCAAACGCAGACCGGAAACTCCGGCGGGCAGGT
>DDJI01000111.1:50692-57649 GCA_002338885.1 Ruminococcus sp. UBA1828
CTTGCAAATTCCGCGAAGCGCTGCTTTACAAGCCTGTCCTCAAGCGAGTGAAAGGTTATGACAGCAAGCCTTCCGCCTATTTTAAGCGCGTCAAACGCCTTGTCAAGCGCCGCCGACAGCTCACCCATCTCGTTGTTGACCTCCATGCGTATCGCCTGAAAGCTCTTTTTACAGGGGTTCTTCTCTCGACGGACCCTCTGCGGGACCGACTCTTTTATTATCTGAGCCAGTTCCGCAGTTGATTCAATCGGTTTGGATTCGCGCGATTTTATTATGTTTGATGCTATGCTCTTAGCGTATCTTTCTTCGCCGTACTCAAAGAGTATTCTGCAAAGCTCTTCATAGGAGTAGTCGTTCACGACGTCCCTGGCGCTGAGACCCTCACGGCTCATGCGCATGTCAAGCTCCGCATCGGTGTGATACGAAAAACCTCTGTCCGCGTTGTCAAGCTGGTAAGATGACACGCCGAGGTCTAAAAGCATTCCGTCTATTTTGTCTATTCCCAAATCGGACAGGATTTTATCCACGTCCGCAAAGTGACCGTGCACAACAGTGGCGTTGTAACCGTAAAGCCGCTCTCTTGCAACCTTCACGGCGTCGGGGTCGCGGTCTATGGCTATCAGGCGTCCGGTGATGAGCCTTTTCGCAATTTGCAGCGAATGTCCCGCTCCGCCGGCGGTGCCGTCTACGTATATTCCGTCCGGCTTTATCGCAAGCCCTTCTATGCTCTCATCCAAGAGCACGGGTATGTGCTTAAACTCCATACTTTGGCCGGGCTACGACAGGTACGCCATTGCGTCGTAAAGCTCCTGCGGGTCGATCGACTGGGTGAACGCCTCGTATGTCGCCTTGTCCCATATCTCCACGGTATCTATCGCTCCCACGACGTATACGTCCTTTAAAAGTCCGGCGTATTCCCTCAGCGCCTGCGGAACAAGTATTCTTCCGAGCTTGTCCGTCTCAACGGGAATTGCGCCTTTTATGTATATCTGCTTGAGGATTTCTTTTTCCTTGCCGGGGCGCATCTGCGATATCTTCTCCAAAAGGGTGTTCCAGGTTTCTTCGGAATACGCCACAAGCCTTCTGTCTGCGCCTCGCGTCAATATAAAGCGGTCGCCTATTACATCGCGAAATCTCTGCGGAAAGCTCATCCTTCCCTTTGCGTCTATGGTATACGGAAGTTCTCCGCTCATATGCTCGATCGCAGCCACCCTTTTCACCCCGCTTTACACTCTGATTACATCTGAATACCACTATACAGCACCAAATACCACTTTGTACACCAATTATATCATCGCAGTTCCCAAAAATCAATAGCGTGTCCCAACCGCTATTTGAAACTTTCGGAGAAATTTAATCATCAGATTTGTACAGTTTGCATATATCCCTTTAATATTGCCCCACATCGGGCAAGTGAAAAACCGGCTGCAAAGCAGATATGCAGCCGGCTCATACCGTATCAATTTTCGGCATATATCGCGGTTTTGAGCCGCATTTTTTGCTCTTGGGCAGGCGGAATGCGCGGCGGCTTCGCGTCAATAGAAAACCATTCCTTTGTTTCCTTTTGAGTTTTTGCAAAAAGAAAAAAGGCAGCCCCCTTAAAAAGGGAGCCGCCGTGAATTATTTGTTTTCTTTTTTCTTGCCGCCGTAGTAAAACTGTATGGTGTCCTTGTGCTTTCTTATGTATATCACCCATTTGGCGAATCCGTAGCAGGTGTTTACAAGCATTGCGGCGACGGTTATGAGCATTATATAGCTGCCCGAAATTATGTACATGATGGTGTACATGACGAGCGTTGCAAACCACGCATACCACTGCTCGTTATATCTGAGCAGCAGGAGTATTCCGTTTGCCATTCCGCAAGCTGCCGCAAGCGCATCGAGGTAGGAATCCGCCGCATCGGGCAAAAGCTGAATGAGCGAGCCGACGACAACGGTGAACACCGCTATTGCAAGCACTATAAGTATGTCCTGCTTTGCGCTGAGGCGTCTCACAACGGTAAGCTCCTCCTGCTCTTTGTCCTTGTTCTCCCTCCACTTGATGTAGCTGAAGATGTCGATGGGTATCCAGAATGCAAGCGTAACTATAGCTATTGCATACCATCCCAGCCACACGCAGAGCACGAACTCCGGTATTTCTATGAAGAATATATCGACAAGGAAATTGAGCCTTGACTGCTTTGATATCAAAAGCTCACAGACGGGGTTGGCAAGAACCGCTATTACCGAGCAAACAGTCACGAACGGGCTTGACATGTCGTCGAGCATCATATCCGGCATCACCACGGTAAAGCCTATTGTGATTGCGAACACCGCAACAAGGTATATTATCTGATAAGGAGTAAAGGATTTGAGAAACTTTTTAAAGCTGCTCATCTTGGATGTATGTTCGATATTCATTTTTGTCCTCCGATTATTTTATGTAGTCCTTTAGTCTCGGGAAAGCCCTGAGCGCATTGTTAAAGCATATGTCCTCGTGGGTTTCGGGCGGGAACATCTTGTCGAGGCTGTAATCGTACTCGTCAAGCTGACCTAAGGATATCGGCGGACAGAAGTCCGTTCCGTAAAGCATCCGGGTGTAGCACTCCGGATGACGGTCGGTGGCATGCTTGAACAGCGCAATTGCGTTGTCTACGTCTGCCCCGTACTCGGTGCCGGTTTCGTATGCTCCGCTGATGTCGGTGAAGATGTTTTTGTGAGCCGCTACAATGTCCATGCAGCGGTCAAACTCCGGATCGTCCATATGTGCGGCTATGAAGTTCACCTGCGGGTACAGCTCGGCAGCATGCGCAATATGCACGGCGGATGAGCCTTCAAGGTCGTTGTCCGACGGCAGCACCAAAGAGCAAAGTCCGGTGTGGAACGTCACGGACAGGCGATGCTTTGCCGCAAACTCGTACGCCGGAAAGAGCTTTTCATCGTCGGCCCTGCCCCGCTGATAGCTCAAATAAACCTTCAGTCCTACGACTTTGTAATCGTCTATGCGAGGCTCCAAAAAATTAAGCCTGTCCGAAACAGAGCTTTTCAGGTCTATATACGGGCACAGAAAGAGCCTTTGGTCGCTCATGACCGTCTTTACGCAGTCGGGCGTGGGCATAATCGAATCGGGCATCTGCATGACAAGAGCGTAGTTGTCTACACGGCTGAAATACTCGCTGCGGATCTGCTCCGTCACTATGTGTGTATGACAATCTATTTTTCTCATTAAAAATAATCCTCCTGTTAGTGCTTTATCAATCGTCTTGCCAAAGCCCGCCCTATGGGCCTTCGGCAATGTAATAAAGCGTAGCGGGAGTTACATAATCAAGCCACATTTTACATTTCCTTTTTCTAAAAGAGTAATACGCAACTTTTGAATTATATCATTTTGAATTATGCGTGTCAACAAGTGCGAAAGCGGCTTCGGCGGCATGCTTTTTTTGGGCAAAGTTTAAGCCCGAGCACTGTGTCGGGCTTAAAGCGTGCGCTACTCCGCTCTTGCGGCGCGTTCAGAAGATGCTTTTGGGATGCATGCGGGGCGGCTGACGGTGTACAGGCGGTTTCTGCACCCGCAGCTGTCGTAACCGCACAGCGATTTGTTGAGACATTCGCAGCTATGCTCACCCGTTTCGGTGTAACAGCTCTCGAACACCACGTTTCTTTTCAACAGCGAACAATACCTGACGCTTGCAAACTTGAATCTGCTCATATTATCCTCCCTTTGGCTGTATAAATCTCGGCGTGTGCCGTGGCATGTGCCTTGGCGTATGCCGGTTTGATTATCTGCATATTAATTATATGCAAATTGCGAATTTATAAGCATGTTCCGCCATACTTTATTACAGAAAATACTTTACCGGAGGTTTAGCGATGTTCATATCGGTTTTGCCCGTACATAAGCTGCCCGAGCTTTTAAAGAATCGGGCCGAGGCGCTTAAAAAAGACAAGCAAAGAAAGCAGGAGCTTGCAAAGGCCGCCGAGCTTGAGCAGGAGCTGAGGCAGCTGCGTGACGCCATGCAGGCGTCCCAAAGCTGCTTTGACGAGGTCACGGACCCGTGCCTGACCGACGCCCTGATATACGAGCGCGCATCCATAGCGGCAAGGTACAGCTTTATCACCGGCGAGCTGCGCAGGATTATCGGCGGCGCGCATGACGCTCAAAAGCAGGGCAAATAAAAAGCAAAAGCCGCAGGCGCTATCGGTCCGCCCTGATAAGGATGTTTTTGGTTCTACGCATGGCCCCAGGATGTTACGGCATCCTGGGGCCGCTTTGTCATGCCTGGCCGATGAAATTGAAGTAAATATCGACCTGCTGGGTGTAGTGCTTTTTCTTGTACCGCCCGGAGCGTTCATGCACCTCGATGCGTTCAACAAACTCCCGCACCAGTTCCGGCGTCAGCTCCGTAATATCCGTGTACTTGTCCACCAGTTTGCGGAAGCGTTCAGCGTTCAGAAGCGTATCCTGTCGATTAGCAATCTCGTCTTTGAGCGTTTCCGCCTTTGCCTCCAGCTCCGCCTTTTCCTGCTCATACCCCCGCACCAGCATTTGAAACTGCCCGTTGGAGAGATGCCCCAGGGCAAGTTCCTCAAAGGAGCGGCGGAACAGCGTTTCCAGGTCTTTCAGCCGCCGTTCTCCCTTGTCCAGCTCCCGCTGCTTGGCGGCCAGTTCCTTTTTGGCCCGGCTCTGATGGCTTCTGGTGAGGCGCTGGAACAACTCGTCCCAATGCTCCCTCGCTTCGACAGACACTCGCTGGATTTCGCTGAGCACGATCTGCCGCAGGGCCGCCGCCTTGATGGTGTGGGGCGTACAGTCCGCCTTGTGGTTGTGGTATCTCCCGCAAACGAAGGTGTATTGGTTCTCGTCCCAGCTCCCGCACCGGCAAAGGTAGTGCCGTGAGCCGCAGTCCGTGCAGTAAACTAGCCCGGAGAGCATATCTTGCTGTCCCATCTTTGTGGGCCTCCGTTTGCCCTGCCGTACCCGCTGGACGATCTCCCAAGTGTCCAGGTCGATTAATGGCTCGTGGGTTCACTCAAAGCGGAGTATCTTGTCCGGCGGGTTCAAAAGGCTCTTTTTGCTCTTAAAAGATGGAGTATAGGTTCGGCAGTTAATGGTGTTGCCGATATACTCCTCATGATCCAGAATACCGGCCACCGTACTCCCGGACCAGGCGTAGGGCCTGTCCAGATTCAGGGCGGAGTGTCGGACCCCTCTGGTGCGGTAAGCGTAAGCGGTGGGGGTGAGGATCTGTTCCTGTGTGAGTATCCTGGCGATCTTGTCCGGCCCCAGCCCTCCTGCGCACAACTCAAAGATACGAGCTACCACTGGGGCGGTCTGTTCATCCGGGACCAGGTGCTTGGGGTTCTCCTCGTCCTTTTTATAGCCGTAGGGGGCCGAGGTCCCGATGCGCTCTCCCCGCCGTGCCGATGCCATAATGACCGCTTTCACCTTCTTGCTGGTATCCCGTGCGTGCCACTCGTTGAATAAGTCCCGCACGGCAATACTGTCGTCGATGCCGTTGATGGTGTCCACACCATCGTTGATGGCGATGTAGCGGACATGATACTGGGCAAAGGTCTCTTCCAACAGGATGCCCACCACCAGACGGTTGCGGCCCAAGCGGGAGTGGTCCTTGACGATAATGGTGGACACCTGGCCCGCCTCCACCTCGGCCATCATCTCCAGATAGGCCGGACGATCG
Organism: Ruminococcus sp. UBA1828; assembly: GCA_002338885.1. Taxonomy (GTDB): domain Bacteria; phylum Bacillota; class Clostridia; order Oscillospirales; family Ruminococcaceae; genus Faeciplasma; species Faeciplasma gallinarum. The sequence goes on from DDJI01000111.1 coordinate 56,371, forward strand.
AAGGTCACGCCGGAGTACCCGTCATCCACAAAGAACCGGGGATTCTGGAAACCATTCCGATCTGCGTACTCCTGTAAAATCTGCTTTTGGTTGTATATGCTGTTGCTCTCTCCTGCCAGCTCGTCCTCCTGGCTCAACCGGCAGTAGAGAGCGGTCATGGTTTGATTTGACCGAAGTTCCATGCTGCTCCTTTCCGTGTGCGGTCAAATCGGTTTCTCTGGTTTGTGACAGCTTGATTATAGGGGAAACCGACCGCCGCGTCCAGGTGTTTTTAACGGGCGGACCGGAGTTCCTTGTCCATCAGCCGAATGAGTTTATCGGTTACGCCCGCGCCGCTGTCCCGGTAATGCCGGGTGATCTGATAGACCGCGCCGCCGATTGTCATCGTTGTTTTGTGTGGTTCGGTTTTCTGTTCGGCAGTTCTATTGTGTTCGTCACAATGGAAGTTGCCGGAAGCCTGCATAACATTCCTCCCTTCTTATCTGGTGGGGCTTACGCTTCATCGTTGTCATCAAAGTCGTAATTGACAAAGTCAAAATCCGGGGAACACAGTTCCTCATAGCTGGGGCCTGCTTTTAACGGCGCGGGCCGCTGCGGGCGCTTTACAATGGTCCGGTTCAACTCGCTCATGCCGGATTCCAGCAGGTCCTTTCGCCCGCTGGCGTAGTCCACCCCCATCTGTCTGGCGATACGCTCGATCTTTTCAAACGAAGTGTAGCGGTCCTGATCCACGAAAGCAGTTACAAAAGCAAGATTCGCATAGTAAGCGCTGGCCGACAGAATGGTTAGCCGGTTCAGCATCGCGGCGATGCGGTCGGTCTGCTGTCTTACGGAATGGGTAATTTCTTCACAGATGATGTCTCTTATTGGATCGGTCTGCCGGGCATAATCCTCTCCGTTCAACCCCAGCTCCGCATAGCGGCGCAGAAGCGTGGAAACGCTCTGGTGGTCCTGCTTGGCCCGTTCTCCCAGCCGCCCGGCGAGGGCTTTGGGAAAACGGACGGTGATGGAAATGGTGGGTTCTCTGCGGTTCAATCGTGCCTCCTTTTCCCCGAAAACGCTGTAAGGTGTTTTTTCGGGGGCGGTTTCAAAAATCATACCTATAAAATCCGTTGAAAGCACTGCTTTCAAGCGGTCAATCCGCCGTCTGGTAAGACGGCTATTCCTGCCTTACCCCGGAAAGCTCCGCTTTTCGGGGTAAGGCCCTGCGGGGTTGGTGCGGGCAGGCCGCCACGCGTCACAAGAGACGCCTCCTTTCTGTTCAGCAACGGAAAAAGCC
>DDJI01000060.1 GCA_002338885.1 Ruminococcus sp. UBA1828
ATGTTGTCGTTGATGAGGAAGTGCTCCGGCATCTCCACCTTCGGCTCCTCGCCGAGCGTGCGCGGGTCCGTGAAGACGCCCGTTAAGGCGCTCGCCGCGGCCGTCTCGGGGCTGACGAGATAGATCTGCCCGTCCGCCGTGCCGGAGCGGCCCTCAAAGTTGCGGTTAAACGTGCGCAGCGAAATGCCCGCCGAGTTCGGCGCCTGGCCCATGCCGATGCACGGCCCGCACGCGCACTCGAGCACGCGCGCGCCCGCCGAAACGATGTCGGATAAAGCGCCGTTCTGGGCGATCATGTTGTAGACCTGCCGGCTGCCCGGCGCAATCGCGAGGCTGACGTTGTCGGCGATGACCTTGCCCTTTAAGATCGATGCGACGCGCATCAAGTCTAAGTACGACGAATTCGTGCACGACCCGATGCAGACCTGGTCGATCTTCTTGCCGGCGAGCTCCGAAACGGGTTTGACGTTATCCGGGCTGTGCGGGCACGCCGCGAGCGGCTCGAGTTCGGAAAGGTCAATCGTAATCTCCTCGTCGTACACGGCGTCCGGGTCGGACGAAAGCGGCACCCAGTCCGCCTCGCGGCCCTGCGCCTTTAAGAACGCGCGCGTCACGTCGTCGCTCGGGAAAATGCTCGTCGTCGCGCCAAGCTCCGCGCCCATGTTCGTGATCGTCGCGCGCTCGGGCACCGTCAGCGTTTCGACACCCGGGCCGGCGTATTCGACAATCTTCCCGACGCCGCCCTTGACGCTCAAGATTTGCAGCACCTTTAAGATGATATCCTTCGCGCTGACCCATGCGGGCAGTTTCCCCAAAAGGTTCACGCGCAGCATCTTCGGCATCGTGATGTGGTACGCGCCGCCGCCCATCGCCACGGCGACGTCCAAGCCGCCCGCGCCCATCGCGAGCATGCCGATGCCGCCGCCGGTCGGCGTGTGGCTGTCCGAGCCGATCAGCGTCTTGCCGGGCTTGCCAAAGCGCTCCAGATGCACCTGGTGGCAGATGCCGTTGCCCGGGCGCGAATACCAGATGCCGTGCTTTTTCGCGACACTCTGGATGAAGCGGTGGTCGTCGGCGTTTTCAAAGCCGGACTGAAGAGTGTTGTGGTCGATATATGCCACGCTCTTTTCCGTTCTCACTCTCGGTATTCCTATAGCCTCAAACTCTATGTACGCCATTGTTCCGGTTGCGTCCTGGGTAAGTGTCTGGTCGATTTTAATGCCTATCTCGTTTCCCTTTTTGAACTCGCCCTCCACAAGATGCGCCTTGAGTATTTTTTCAGCGACAGTATAGCCCATGTTGATCTCTCCTATCCTAAAGTAACTAAGTAAATAAGCATGTTTTCACACAATCATATGTGAATAATTTTATAATAGTATGCGTTTGTTGTCAAGGCGATCGGCGTGTTTTTTTACTGCATTACTTTAAAACTTTACTCACGGTTTGCGAATAATTATCGGCATAATGAACGTCTTTAAAAAAATATATGGATAAAATCGTTAGTGCTTGTTGACTGTAAAAGACAGCTTCGCTATAATAAAAGTAACTGCGTTCGCATTTATGCGTACGGATATTATCCGCCAAGCCGCAAATAATAGCATCGTAAAAAATCATTATTTGAATCGGGGTGCTGTTATGGCTGAAAATCAAAACGCCGCCGACGAGGTGACGCAGGAACAGGCGGAGCTTTCGGAGCAGTATAGAGACATTGCAATATCGAACTCAAGACACCTTATCCACTGCCTCAGCATAATCGGTCAGATAGAGGGGCACTACATCCTCCCGCCGCAGAACAAGACTACTAAATATGAGCATATCATGCCTGCGCTTGTAGCCATAGAGCAGGACAAGTCCATAGAAGGGCTTATAATTATTATAAATACCGTAGGCGGAGACGTTGAGGCAGGGCTTGCAATAGCGGAGCTGATATCGTCGATGAAGACGCCGACAGTGTCAATAGTTGTCGGCGGCGGGCATTCAATAGGCGTTCCGCTGGCAGTTAGCGCAAGGCGTTCGTTTATAGTGCGCTCCGCTTCAATGACGGTTCATCCGGTGAGGATGACGGGACTTGTTTTGGGCGTGCCGCAGACCCTTTCATACTTTGAAAAAATGCAGGAGCGGATAGTCAGGTTTGTAGCCGACAACAGCTCCGTGAGCGCGGAGAGATTTAAAGAGCTGATGCTTAAGACCGGCGAGCTGGTTATGGATGTCGGATGCGTGCTGAGCGGCGAGGACGCCGTAAAAGAGGGGATAATAGATGAGGTCGGCGGCCTCAGCGACGCCATAGCGTGCCTTTACTCCATGATAGAGGGGAATTTGTGAGCATGCTTTACACGATAATAAGTGAATACGATGTGTATAACTCGGTGCTTTGCGCTTGTTCGGCGTCAAAATTTATTGACGTTGCGGGCGGAAAAATCGAATATACCATGTCCGGAAAAAATAAAGTAGTAAAAAGCCTGTTTTCTACAGACCCCGCCATGTATCTCGACAAGAGGTATCAGCCGGGCAGGCTTATAAAATCATCTCGCATGCGCCGCAGCACGTCAATGTGACAGCCGGCGCAGGTAAAAAGAAAGGCGGAATTAAAATATGACAATGCTTTCGGCAATTTTTCAGGCTATAATACAGGGAATAACGGAGTTTTTGCCGATTTCGTCTTCGGGGCATCTGTCGCTGTACCAGCACTTTACCGGCAACAACGGCGAAGGAGCCTTGATGTTTTCGGCAATACTTCATTTGGGAACGCTTGTTGCGGTGTTTTTGATCTTTTACAAGCAAATATATGAGCTTATAAAAGAGTTTTTCAGAATGGTAAAGGACATATTCACCGGAAAGTTCTCAATACGTGACGCCTCGGGACAGCGAAGAATACTGTTCATGTACATAATTTCAACCGCAATGCTCATCCCGTTTGTTTTGTTCAAGGGTATGTTTGAAGGGCTTGCCGAGGACAGCAGCATACTTGCGGAGGGCATATGCTTTTTGTACACTGCCGCCATACTGTTCATGGCAGACAGATCGGAAAAGGGCTATAAGCAGGCGATAGACATCAAATATCGCGATGCGGTCACCATAGGATTTTTCCAGGGCGTAGCTTTGCTTCCCGGCGTGTCGAGATCAGGCTCGACAATAAGCGCGGGAATATTCAGCGGCCTAACGCGTGAGGCGGCGGTGAGCTATTCCTTTATTTTGGGCATACCTGCGATACTCGGGGCGGGCGTGCTTGAAATCAAGGACGGAATAGCAGCTCAGCAGACCGACGTGGGAATATGGCAGTGCATAGTGGGATTTTTGGTCGCGGCAATCGTCGGCATACTTTCGATAAAGCTTGTGCAGATGCTCGTCAAGTCAAACAAGTTTAAAATCTTCTGGATCTATACCGGAATACTCGGCGTGCTTACCGTGACAGTAGCGATAATAGAGGCCGTAATAGGCCACCCGCTTGTATTGGGATGATATAATTTACCTTGGGGGATGTACATAAATGCCACAAAAAACAACAACAAAAAAGAGCAGCTCGGCTTCAAGAAAAACCACAAAAGCAGTTAGCGAGGCAAGGCGTTTGCACAGAAACAGAATGTGGTCAACCGTTTTGTTCATTATAGGAATATTCTTAATATTTGTGACCTGGCTTAAAGGCGAGGCGCTTTGGAGCAGCATGCAGAGCGTGCTTTGGGGGCTGTTCGGAGTGTCGGCTGCGTTTTTGTCGCCAGTTGTCATATATGTGGCTATAATGCTCGCCTTGGATAAGTCAAAAAGAGCAGTCTTATCAAAGCTCCTACAGGGATTCATGCTCATAATGCTTGTCAGCCCGTTGTTTGAGCTTATCTACAGCTTTAAGTCCGGAACGCAGGCGTTTTCGAGCGGTGACTTTAACGACATAATCACGGCGCTTTATCAAAACGGCTCTGCAAACAGGCAGGGCGGAGGCGCGCTCAGCATATTTATAGGCGGCGGACTGTCGGCGCTGTTTGGCAACGTCGGTGCGTTCATCGTGATAATTTTGCTGATAGTATTGTTTGTGATGCTGCTTACAAACGTCACTCCCGTAGACATTTGGAACAGCATTGCGGGAACGACGAAAAAAATACGCACGTCCATAGACGAAAGCAGCGAGGAGGCTGCATTAAGACGCCTTGAGCGCGAAAAGCAGGCAGCAGAGGCAAAGGCCGAGCAGGAGAAACTCGAGCAGAAGAAAAAGGAAGAGCGCAGCGAGCGCATAGACATCGCAAAGTTTGTGACAGACGACATGCCTGCCCCTGCCGAAGTTGCCGAAAAGAGCAGAAAGCTTGAAAAGGAAAAGAAAAAGAAGCGCGAGCGCATGCCCGCAGATTTCATACCGGCAGACAAGCCGCAGCAAAGCGAGCCGGTGCAAAGCACCGAGACAGCCGATGCGGAGCAGTCTGCAACTGTCATCGAATCAAATACCGTCAACCCGATATATGTCGATAAGGACGGACAGACAACACTTATCGAGATGGGGGATGCATCCGTTTCGGATTATGCCGCTCCGCCTATCGACCTGCTTAACAAGCCCGAACGCTCGATTTCTGCGGATGACGTGCGCCTTGAGACGGATAAAAACTCCGAAACCCTTGTGCAGACGCTTAAAAGCTTCGGCGTCTCTACGAGGGTTGTCGGCATACATCGCGGGCCGTCGGTTACAAGATATGAGCTTCAGCCCGCTGCCGGCGTCAAGGTCAGCAGGATAACTAACCTTGTGGACGACATAGCCCTTAACCTTGCTGCAAGCGGCGTCAGAATCGAAGCCCCGATACCCGGCAAGGCGGCAGTCGGAATAGAGCTTGCAAACAAGGTCAGAGAAACGGTTTGCATGAGGGATGTAATCGACAGCGATGAGTTCAGAAACGCAAGCGGAAAGCTGTGTTTCCCCGTCGGCAAGGATGTAGAGGGCAAGATAGTCATGGGCGACATATCAAAGATGCCGCATATGCTCATAGCCGGTACCACCGGTTCCGGTAAGTCTGTGTTCACTAACTCGATCATCATGAGCGTTTTGTACAACGCCTCGCCCGATGAGGTAAAGCTGATACTTGTAGACCCTAAAAAGGTTGAGTTCCCCGTGTACAACGGCATACCGCACCTTTTGATTCCCGTCGTGACGGATGTCAAGAAGGCGGCGGGCGCTTTGGGATGGGCTGTTACCGAAATGCTCAAGCGCTACAAGCTGTTTGAGGACAACGCGGTAAAGGATTTAAACGACTACAACAACCTTGCCAAGGACAGCGAAGAGCTGAAGCCCCTGCCGAAGATACTTATAATAGTGGACGAGCTTGCCGACTTGATGATGGCTGCCCCGAAGGAAGTAGAGGATTCAATATGCCGACTTGCTCAGCTTGCACGTGCTGCGGGAATGCACCTTGTAATAGCTACGCAAAGCCCTCGTGTTGACATCGTAACGGGACTGATCAAAGCCAATATACCGAGCAGAGTTGCCCTGAGGGTGTCAAACCAGATCGATTCAAGGGTAATACTTGACGAGGGCGGAGCGGAAAAGCTTTTAGGCAACGGCGACCTGCTGTACAAGCCCGTCGGTGCGGACAAGCCTTTAAGAGTTCAGGGAAGCTTTGTTGCGACAAACGAGATTAAAAGAGTGGTGGACTATCTCAAGGCTCAGTCGTCGTCGCAGTACGACGAAGAAGTTGCAACCGAGATTGAAAAGCACATACCCGTTCCCAAGGGAGAAAAGCCGCACGGAGCGGAGGATGATTCATCCGGCGCGCACGACGATATGACCGAAAGGGCGATAGATGCGGTTGTCGAGGCGGGTCAGGCGTCCACGTCATACCTGCAAAGAAAGCTCAAGCTCGGCTACGCCAGAGCCGCAAGAATAATGGACGAGCTTGAACAGATGGGAATTGTAGGGCCTGCCGACGGAGCAAAGCCGAGAGAGGTAAGACTCACAAAAGCTCAGCTTTTGGAGCGCAGAGCATATATGCAGACGCCGTCTGAGCGTCAATCAGGCAACGGAGGCGAATAAATGAGCGGATTTATACCGGTATCACGGTCTGAAATGATACAGCTCGGCATAGAGCAGTTTGATTTTGTATATATAATAGGCGACGCCTATGTGGATCACCCGAGCTTCGGCGCGGCGATAATATCGAGAGTTTTAGAGCATAACGGCTTTACGATAGGCATCATTGCGCAGCCCGACTGGCATAAGGATTTTGACTTTCAAAGACTGGGCAAGCCTAAACTTGCGTTTTTGGTTTCTGCGGGAAACATAGATTCCATGGTTGCCCACTACAGCGTGGCAAAGAGGAGAAGAAAATTCGATGCATATTCCCCGGGAAATGCTGCGGGAAAGCGTCCCGACAGGGCTGTGACGGTTTATTCAAACATTTTAAGAAGACTTTATCCCGATGTTCCCATACTTATAGGCGGACTTGAGGCGTCACTTCGCAGATTTGCGCACTATGATTACTGGGATGACGAGGTAAAGCCCTCGGTGCTCGTCGATTCTCAGGCAGACATTTTGATGTTCGGCATGGGTGAGAAGTGCATAGTGGAGCTTGCAAACAGGCTTAAAAACGGCGAGGATGTGCACTCTATCAGAGACGTCAGGGGCACGTGCTACCTCTGCCCGACAAGCGAAACCCCTTACGGCGGAGTGGAGTGCCCGTCGTACGAGATGGTAAAGCAAAACAAGCAGATGTACGCAAAGGCCTGCCGCATACAGTATGACCAGCAGGACGAGGTTTACGGAAAAACCGTGCTGCAGCGCCACGGAAACATGATGCTTGTGCAAAACCCGCCGCCGTATGCGCTCACGACAGAGGAACTTGACGAGGTTTACGACCTGCCGTACATGCGTACATATCACCCGATGTACGAAAAGGAGGGCGGCGTGCCGTCGATACTTGAAGTCAGGTTTTCCATAACCCACAACCGCGGATGCTTTGGATTTTGCAATTTTTGCTCTATAGCCTTGCATCAGGGGCGGAAAATATCCGTAAGAAGTGAGCAGTCGGTGCTCAAAGAAGCGGAGCTTTTGACCAAGCTGCCAGATTTTAAGGGATACATACACGATGTCGGGGGACCGACGGCGAATTTCAGGCGCACGTCATGCGATTTGCAGCTTGAGCACGGACTTTGCAAGGGCAGAAAGTGCTTAGCGCCGAAGCCATGCCCGAATTTAAAGGTAGATCACACCGAATATCTCGATATTTTAAGAAAGATGAGAGCTATAGACGGCGTGAAAAAGGTGTTTATACGCTCAGGAATAAGGTACGACTACCTTATGGAGGACAAAAACGACGAATTTATAACCGAACTTATAAAGTACCACGTGAGCGGACAGCTCAAGGTTGCGCCGGAGCACTGCTCGGCACAGGTGCTTGACCGCATGGGCAAGCCGCACATAGAGGCGTACAAGAAGTTTCAAAAGAAATTTTACGAAATAAATCATCGCATCGGAAAAGAGCAATATCTCGTGCCATATCTTATGTCATCCCACCCGGGAAGCACGCTTAAAGAAGCGGTGGAGCTTGCGCTGTTTTTAAAGGAGCAGGGGATTCATCCGGAGCAGGTTCAGGACTTTTATCCCACGCCGGGAACGATTTCTACCTGCATGTTTTACACCGGTCTTGACCCGTACACGCTTGAGCCTGTGTACGTGGCGAGAACTCCGGAGGACAAGGCCATGCAGCGTGCACTGCTGCAGTATTTCATGCCCAAAAATCAGCGAAAGGTGATCATGGCGCTTGAAAAGGCGGGGAGAACGGATTTAATAGGCTTCACAAAGGATTGCCTTGTAAAGCCCGATGCGGAATATCAGAGGAAGCAGGCGCAACGAAATGCTGCCGTAAGAAGCGGCGGAAGCGGAGGCAGGCATGGCACAAAGAAGCCGACAAGGGTTCAAAAAAAGCAAAGAAAATAAGTTTCCGGGCGGCACAAAATCGTTTATTGCGGTGCTGGCTGTCATAGCCGCGGCGCTGATCGGATACTTTATCGGCGGCGACTTCACAACTTCGCCTACGGTTAACACGCCGGATGATGCCCAAAGCGAAACGTCCGGCACAGCTCAAAGCAGCCAAACCGCACAGGTGCATTTTATAAACGTCGGGCAGGGAGACTGTGAGCTTATAGTTGCCGACGACGGAACGACAATGCTCATAGATGCAGGCGAGTCCGAGTACGGTGCAACGGTTGTGGACTACATAAAGTCGCTCGGGATAACAAGGCTTGACTATGTCGTCGGAACGCATCCGCACTCCGATCACATAGGCGGCTTAAAGGATGTTTTGCTTTCGGATCTTGATGTCGGAGTAGTCATAACTCCAAGCATACCGGATGAATATACGCCGACAACTAAAAGCTATGAGCGATTTATAGATGCGGTAGCTCAAAAGGGCTGCGAGGTAAGCGATGTGACAGACGAAAGCTTTGACATGGGCTCGGGCAGGATAACCGTCATCGACACCGAGTATTCCTCAGACAACTACAATAACTACTCTGCGGTGATACTTTTTGAGTTCGGCGAAAACAGCTTTTTGTTTACCGGCGACATTGAAAAGACCATCGAAAAGCAGCTTGTAGAGAATGACGCGCCTATAGATGCGGATGTTTTGAAGGTTGCGCACCACGGAAGCAGCACATCTTCATGCTTTGATTTTCTCGACGCCGTAACGCCGGAGTACTGCGTGATAGAGTGCGGCGACTCAAGCTACAACCACCCGAATCCGGACACCGTGACAAGGCTTAAAGCTTACACGCAAAACATCTACAGGACGGACAATCAGGGAAACATAGTGTTTACCTGCACGGCGGACGGCTTGAGCGTAACGTGCGAAAAGGGCGAGGAGGATGAAGCTGCGTGAAGCTGATAATTGATAGATTTGAGGAAGGATTTGCGGTGCTTGAAGCTCCCGATTGCAGCCACATAACTGTTCGGCGGGATGAAATGCCGGACGGCGCATGCGAGGGAAGCGTTTTGGAGTACTCAAACGGCGTATACAGCCTTGACACCGAAGAGACGGAAAAAAGAAGACGCATGATGCAGGAGAAACTGCGAAAACTCTTCAAAAACCGATAACATATCATCACAAACAGGACGGATAAACATGAACATGACAAACACAGACGGCGTATCAAAGGACGTCTTTGAGCTATTGGAAGAAAAAAGAGACAAGGCGTCAAAGAGCCACAAAAAAATAGCTGATTTTATACTTGAGCACTATGACAAGGCGTNNGGCGTCTTACCTTACAGCGGCAAGGCTCGGCGAGTGCGTCGGAGTGAGCGAATCGACGGTGGTCAGGTTTGCTTACGAGCTTGGATTTGACGGCTATCCCATGCTCCAGAGGGCGCTCAGGGAGGCTACAAAAAACAAGCTGACTGCCGTACAAAGGATAGAGGTCTCGCTTGACAGGCTTAAAGGCTCGGATGTTTTCACAAAGGTCTTGCAAAACGACATAGAGCACATCCGCCAGACGATAGAGGAAACAGCATCAAGCTCATTTGAGGCGGCGGTTGACAGCATAGTCCGCGCGAAGAACATATACATCATGGGAATAAGAAGCTCCGCGGCGCTTGCGTCGTTCATGGGTTACTATTTCAAACTGATGATGCTCAACGTGCAGATTGTCCAGACCGGCAGCAGAAGCGAGCTGTATGAGCAGCTTTTGAGAATAGGAAGCGATGACCTGCTGATAGGCATATCATTCCCCAGGTATTCAAAGCAGACGGTTACAGCGCTTGCATACGCCCACGAAAAGGGCGCGGATTCAATAGCCATCACCGACAGCATTGACTCTCCCGCAGCGTCATACGCTAAAAACGTGCTTTTGGCGAGAAGTGATATGGTATCGTTTGTCGATTCTTTAGTGGCTCCTTTGAGTCTTATAAACGCTTTGATCGTTGCGGTGTCAACGCGAAACTACAGCGCAGTGTCGGAGAGCTTTAAGGCGCTCGAGGAAATTTGGGAGGAGTACGACGTGTACGAGAAAAACGGTGAGCAAAATGTCAGAGAATGACGTGGCTTTTCGTGACGCCGATGTGATAGTCATAGGCGGAGGTGCAGCAGGAATGTTTGCCGCATGCCGCCTTTCCGAGGCGGGCAAAAAGGTCATGATTGTCGAACCAAACCGCAAGCTCGGAAGAAAACTCAGGATAACCGGCAAGGGCAGATGCAACCTGACAAACAACAGCTCAAGCGAAAACGTGATGAAGCACATCATGAGAAACCAAAAGTTCATGTTCAGCGCACTCGCAGGCTTTTCGCCGGATGACGTCATGAGCTGGTTTGAGTCAAAAGGCGTGCCGCTGAAAACCGAAAGGGGAAACAGAGTGTTTCCTAAAAGCGACAGGGCGGACGACGTTGCGGATGCGCTTGCCGATGAGCTGAAAAGACGCCGCGTGAGTGTGGTAAGGGACAAAGCTTTACATATAATCGTCAGCGACGGCGCGGCATGCGGCGTGGAGTGCGAGAAAGCAAAGTACTATGCCGGCAGCGTTTTGCTTGCAACCGGCGGCATGTCATATCCCGCGACAGGCTCTACCGGCGACGGATACCGCATGGCAAGGGAGGTCGGACACAGCATAAGCGATCTGCGCCCTTCGCTTGTGCCTGTTATGATAAGGGAGAGGTTTGCTGCGGAGCTTTCGGGGCTGACGCTTAAAAATGTAACGCTGAGTGTTTTTGAAGAGGGCAGAAAAAAGCCGGTTTATTCTGAGCTGGGAGAAGTGAGTTTCGCGGCATACGGCATCGCAGGCCCGCTGACACTTTCGGCATCCTGCGTGATGGATACGGATAAGCTTGAAGGCGGCAAATACACCGCCGTAATAGATTTAAAACCTGCGCTTGACCGCGAACAGCTTGACAGAAGGCTGCTGCGTGACTTTGAAAGCGCGCACGGCGACAGCTTTGAAAAGGAGCTGACAAGGCTTTTGCCCGTACAGATGATACCTGTGTTTGCAAACCTGACCGGAATAGATCACGCCACGTCATGCAGCCGGCTCACAAGGCAGGACAGAGCGAAAATTTTGGAGCTGCTCAAGTGCTTTAAGCTCACGCCGTATGCGCTGCGACCGATAGAAGAAGCCATAATCACAAGAGGCGGCGTAAGCGTAAAAGAGATAAACCCTGTGACAATGGAATCTAAGCTTGTAAAGGGACTGTACTTTTCAGGCGAAATTATAGATGTAGACGCAACGACGGGCGGCTATAACCTGCAAATTGCGTTTTCCACCGCAAATTCTGCGGCGGCGGCGATCGCCGGCAAGACAAAAAAGGAGAGTGCGCAACAATGGTGATCAACTGTGCAATAGACGGGCCGAGCGGCGCGGGCAAATCGACGATAGCAAAGGGTGTGGCTAAGCGGCTGGGACTTGTGTATGTCGATACCGGCGCTCTTTACCGCACCGTGGGGCTGTATGCTTTGAGGTGCGGAGCGGACACCACATCTGCCGATGAGGTTATGCCGCTGCTTGACGGCATGAGCGTCGAGCTGAAGTATGTAAACGGGGAGCAAAGAGTTTTGCTCAACGGCGAGGACGTCTCGGACGTCATACGCACCAATGAAATTTCGATGGCTGCGTCGAATGTTTCCGCGATACCTGCCGTGAGGGAATTTCTTTTGGGGCTGCAAAGAAATATAGCTGCATCGACAAGCATAGTCATGGACGGAAGGGACATAGGCACCGTGATACTACCGCAGGCAAACGTAAAAATCTTTATGACCGCGTCCGCCGAGGAGCGCGCAAAAAGGCGCCATAAGGAGCTTGTCGAACGCGGACAGAGCATAAGCTATGAAGAGGTGCTCAATGACATAAACAAGCGCGACTACAACGACTCGCACAGGGACATAGCGCCGCTTAAAAAAGCGGACGACGCGTATGAGCTTGACACGACCGGCATGACGATTGATGAGGTCGTCGGCAAGGTGTGCCTGATAATAGAACAAAAGACCTCCGCCGGCGACATGAGCGCTGAGCAGATCGAACCGGCTCCTAAAAGACGATCCCTTTCAAAGCTGCATCTGTTCATTTACGGCGTGGTCAGGCTCGGTGTGAGGGCGTATCTGAGGCTGATATGCAGGCTGAGGTATGAGGGAACGGAAAACATCCCGAGCAGTGGTTCGTATATAGTGGCGTCAAATCACATTTCGTGGTCTGATCCGGTGTATGTAAATGCCGCGGTTAAAAATGTGTCGTCATACATAGCCAAGGAAAGCATATTCAAACACCCGCTTTCGTTTTTGTTAAAGGTTTTGCACGTTTTCCCGATAAAAAGAGACCAGACAGACAGGGATGCGCTCTCAACTGCGGTGAGGTATCTTGACAAGGGATATAACCTTACAATCTTTCCGGAGGGCACAAGGTCTAAAGACGGCAAGCTCGGCAAGGGCAAGAGCGGAGTGGCGTTTATAAGCCATGCGGCAAAGGCGGACATACTTCCGGCGGGAATAACCGTCAAAAAAGAAAAGGGCAAAAGAAAGAGCGTGACGGTGAGGTACGGAAAAATCATACCTTACACGTCGCTCGGCATAACGGGAATGTCCGCATCTCAGCTCAGGCACGCAAGAGACATGGTCATGTCAAAGATAGGGGAGCTGATAGATATTGAGTGAGCGAAAAGTAATTGTCGCTAAAACCGCCGGATTTTGCTGCGGAGTAAAAAGGGCTGTCGATATGGCGTACAAAGCCGTTGAGGGCTGCAAAGACAAAGGCGCGCGCATATATACCTACGGCGAGCTGATACACAATCGCAGCGTCACCGACGACCTTGCAAAAAAGGGAGCCGAAAAAACAGACAGCCTCGATTGTGTTGCGGAGGGCGACGTGGTCATAATACGCTCCCACGGTGTCGGTCCGTCCGTGTATGAGGAGCTGAACCGCCGCAAGGCTGTGATTGTTGATGCCACCTGCCCCAACGTCAAAAGGATACATGAGCTTGTCAGAGAGTGTGCAAGTAAAGGGCAGCTTATACTTATTGCGGGAGATAAGACACATCCTGAGGTACAAGGATCGATAGGTTACGGCGGCGTTTGGTGCAAAGTGTTTGATAATTGTGATGAACTTGAAGATATCCTTAGAAATAATTGTGAAAATCGAAAAAAGGGTGTTGCAATTCTTTCGCAAACAACTTATAATATAAGAATGTGGGATGAATGCATCGGAAGAGCATCTCAATACGACGGCGTCACTGTTTACAATACGATATGCGGCGCTACATCGAGAAGGCAAAAAGAGGCTGAGGAGCTGTCGCGCCGGTGTGATATGATGATTATCATCGGAGGCAGAAACAGCTCAAACACCGCAAAGCTGTACGATATATGTTCACGCAGCTGTGAGTGCTGTCTTATCGAGAACGCATCGGAACTGAGCGGCATTGATTTTTCCCACGCGAGATCCATAGGGATCTCCGCCGGCGCATCGACTCCGGCATATATCATTGAGGAGGTACAAAAAACTATGACTGAAACTATTGCAAATGCAAATGATGAGGAGTTCAATTTTGAGGAAGCGATTGAACAGACCTTCAAAAAAATATATACCGGAAAGAGAGTAAGCGGCGTTGTAACGGCTGTAAACAGCACTGAAGTTATTGTTGACATCGGAACAAAGCATACCGGTTATATTCCTTTGTCAGAGCTGTCAAACGATCCTAACGCTAAGCCGTCCGATATTGTAAAGGTCGGCGACGAGATTGACGTCATCGTCACAAAGCTCAACGATGTTGACGGCATTGCAACCCTTTCTAAGAAGCAGGTAGATGCTCAGAAGGGATTTGAAGAGATCAAGAAGGCATACGAGGCAGGCGAGGTTCTTACCGGCGTCGTTGCAAACGTAATCAAGGGCGGCGTTATCGTCGTATCAAACGGAATGAGAATATTCGTTCCCGCATCCCAGACCGGCNNCGTTAGGATGCGAGCCTTTGGATTCACTTCTTAAGACAACCGTAAGATTTAAGGTTATTGAGCTTAACGAGCAGAGAAAGAGAGCCGTAGGTTCAATAAGAAAGGTTCTTGCTGAGGAAAGAGCAGAGAAGAAGGCCAAGTTCTTTGAGAATGCGGAGCCGGGTCAGACTGTCAGCGGCGAGGTTAAGTCCATAACCGACTACGGAGTATTCGTAGATATCGGCGGAGTTGACGGACTTATAAGAAAGAATGATCTCACATGGGCAAGGATCAAGCATCCTTCCGAGGTTGTGTCTGTCGGCGATAAGATTGACGTCACAATAAAGGACATAGACAAGGAGACCGGCAAGGTATCTCTTATCTACAAGAAGCCTTCCGACAATCCGTGGTACATCTTTGAGAACAACTACTCTGTAGGACAGGTTGTAGAGGCCAAGATAGTTTCTATCACGTCCTTTGGAGCGTTTGCTCAGATCATTCCCGGCATCGACGGACTTATCCACATCTCTCAGATTGCAAATCAAAGAGTGAACAATGTTGCCGACTTCCTCTCCGTAGGACAGGTTGTAAAGGCGAAGATCATTGAAAGCGATATAGAGAACAAGCGCGTAAGCCTCTCTATAAGAGCAGTTTTGAATGACGAGGAGAACGCCAAAGAGGATGCTCAGGCTAAGGATGAGCAGACTGACAAGGAGTAATTTCTTTGAAGCCTGAGTAAGCGCTTTTGAAGCCTGATCAGCGCCCTTTGCGGGTGCACAGATTTTGTCAGGCGCAAATAAACTGCAGCAATCAGACGGGCAGCCGGATTTTTTCGGACGCCCGTTTTGTTTTGCGTGAAAAGCGGTTATAAAAAGCTTTTCGGCGAGCGTTTTATAAGGC
>DDJI01000058.1:0-6777 GCA_002338885.1 Ruminococcus sp. UBA1828
CCGCAACGTCTGCAAGTCCGCCCGAAGCAATATACGGGAGCGCCTCGCTTGCTGCATATAAAATTTTCATTTGAAATCATCCTTTCATAAATGATAAATGCGCCGATGCGATTGTTATTTTACAGAATTCGCCTCTTTGCGATATACAACGGGCTGCCTTCCGCCGAAGATATGCAAAGCATGTCGCCTATCTTTACTTCCTTGTCGGTGATGATGTTTGAAACCTCGGTGGACTCGCCCACTATGGTGTCCTGCATGAGTATGCAGTTTCTCACAACGGCGCCCTTTTCAACTCTCACGCCTCTGAAGAGTATCGAGTTTTCAACAACGCCCTCAATAATGCATCCGTCCGCAACCAAAGAGTTTGTGACGGAGCTGTTGAGTCCGTACTTTGAAGGAGCGTCGTCTCTTACCTTTGTGTAGATAGGTCTCTTCATCAATATGAGTCTTTCAAGGTTGGACTTGTCCAAAAGCGCCATGTTGGCGTCGTAATAGCTCTCGAGGTCGCTTATCTTGCTGTAATAGCCCTCGTAATCGTACACTCTTATATCAAGCTCGTCAGCCATGTCCTGGAGTATGTCGCGGGCAAAGTTGAGCTTGCCCTTCGGAATCAGGTCTGTGACGAGGTCTATAAGGAGCTGCTTCTTGAGAAGGAACACATTTAAACTCATCTTATAGTTGCCCGCTCTTGCGCAGTTGATGATGGTTTCCTTTACTCTGCCGTTGCCGCCTGCGTTGAAGATGATCGAGTCTGCGGTCTCGGATGCGGTGAACTCTGCGTTTACGGCTGCGCAGGTTATGTCTGCGCCGGACTCTATATGGGCTTCGGTGAGCTTTAAAAAGTCGGCGTTATACACCATGTTGCAGTCTGTTATTGCAACATACTCGCAGGGGGATTTGGTTATGTATCCGAGCGCGCCGCGAATTGCTTCGAGCTTGCCTGTGTAAAGACCGGAATCGGTTCTTCCGTAGGGAGGGAGTATGGTAAGTCCTCCGTCGGTACGGGCTAAATCCCACTGTCTTGCGGAGCCGATATGGTCGATGAGCGACTGATAGTTGGACTTTGTTATCACGCCAACCCTCGTCATCCCGGAGTTGACCATGTTGGACAGGTGGAAATCGATAAGGCGGAATCTTCCCCCGAAAGGTATAGACGCCATTGTTCTGTTAGCTGAAAGCTCAGGTATACATTCCTCATGCGAATTTGCAAAGATTATACCCAAAACATTTGTCATGTTATAACTCATAGCTCTTCCTCCTTATATATCCGCGGAAATGATCTGCTTGGGCGCGACAACAGTGCCCTGGCTTACGGTTATATCATGACCTACAACTGCAATGCCCCACTCCGACTTGTTCTCTATTGTCTCGGGTCTTGCGCCTATATGCGCTCCCGCTTCGATAACGCTTGACTCGCCGACTATCGCGTACTCAACCACCGCGCCCTTCTTTACGGTCGCGCCGGGCATGAGTATTGAATCGGTGACTGTCGCTCCCTCTTCTATCGTAACTCCGCCTGAAATCATCGAGAAATCAACAGTTCCCTCTATGATGCAGCCGGTGGTTATCATCGAGTTTTGCACCTTGGCGTTTCTGCCTATGAGGTGAGGTGCGCGGGAGTCGTTATTTGAATATATCTTCCAGCTCTGATCGTACAGGTCAAGAGGCACCACAGGGTTCAAAAGATCCATGTTTGCCTCCCACAGGCTGTCTATCGTTCCGACGTCCTTCCAATATCCGCTGAAGCGGTACGCATAGAGCTTTTCCTTGTTTTCAAGCATGGCGGGGATTACATTCTTTCCGAAGTCCTTTGTCGCGGTCTCGTCAAGCTCGTTTTCGGTGAGGTACTTTTTAAGCGTAGGATACGAGAATATGTATATGCCCATCGAAGCCAAGGTGCTCTCCGGCTCCTTTGGCTTTTCAACGAACTTTGTTATGGCGTCGTTTTCGTCCGTTGACATGATTCCGAAGCGCGACGCCTCCGCAAGCTCAACTTCTATGACGGCGATTGTGCAAACCGCGCCCTTTTCCTTGTGGAACTTGAGCATCTTGGAGTAGTCCATTTTGTATATATGGTCGCCCGAAAGTATGACGACATATTCCGGGTCGTACCTCTCTATGAACGAAAGGTTCTGATAAATTGCATTTGCGGTTCCTTCATACCACTGCGCGCCCGAATTGGACTGATAGGGCGGGAGTATATGAACGCCTCCGTGGATTCTGTCAAGGTTCCACGCCTGACCGTTGCCGATATAATCGTTTAGGACGAGCGGCTGGTACTGCGTCAGAACGCCGACGGTGTCTATGCCGGAGTTTACGCAGTTAGACAGCGGAAAATCAATGATTCTGTACTTGCCTCCGTAGGGAACGGCGGGCTTGGCGACGTTCTTTGTGAGAGCATAAAGCCTTGAGCCCTGTCCCCCTGCCAAAAGCATCGCAACACATTCTTTCTTGTTATACATTTCTCTCTTCCTTTCGTTTTAGCTTTTAGGTTCTTTATTTTCCGTCGCGGGTTTTGCCTTCTTAGGTGCGGGATTCTTTCTCACCTTGAAGTACATAACCGACATGGCGGGTATATCTATCGCTATAGACTGGTCAAAGCCGTGCATGGGCTCGTTTTCAGACTTCACGGGCTGGTTTGCATACGGGGAGCCGTCCTTTGAAGAGGAGTTGAACACCTCGGTATACGTGCCCTTATAAGGCACTCCGAAGCGGTATCCCTTTCTCTCAACCGGCACAAAGTTGCAAACTGCTATTACCTCCTTGCCGGAGTCGTCAATTCTTCTGAAAACAATTATGCTCTGCTTGTAGTCGTCGGCGGAAATCCACTTGAATCCGTCCCACGAGTAGTCCTCAGTCCACATGGGCGGGTTGTCAAGATAGAACTTGTTCAGGTTCTTAACAAATGTCTGGAAGTTGCGGTGGTTTTCAAATTCGTCAACCATGAACCACTCCAGCCCCGACTTGTAGTCCCACTCCTTAAACTGGGCAAACTCGCATCCCATAAAGAGCATTTTCTTTCCCGGATGCGCCATCATGTAGCTCAAAAACGCCTTGTCGCCCAAGAACTTCATATCTATGTCGCCCGGCATCTTGTCTATAAGCGACTTCTTGCCGTGGACAACCTCATCATGCGATATGGGGAGTATGAAGTTCTCCGAAAAAGCATAGAAGAATGAGAAGGTGAGCTGATTGTGATTATAGCTCCTGAAATAGGGATCCATGGACATGTACTTCATCATGTCGTTCATCCAGCCCATNNTCCCAGCGCATGACGTTCGCCCATTGATTCATGAGCACGGGCAGATCGCGGTAGGATTGGATCCACTTGGAATACATGCTTCCGATGATGGTCTCCGACGTGGGACGGATGCACAGCGGCTCGGCGAGTTTTTCCCCGCCCGCATGCGTGACGACGGCAACTTCGGGCGCGAACCCTTCGACGTGCTCCGCCTCTTTGGTCATGAAGCTCATGGGAATGAGCAGAGGGAAATAGGCATTCTCGATGCCTGCCGCCTTGAAACGGGCGTCCATTTCGCGCTGAATATTCTCCCAAATCGCATATCCCGCCGGTTTGAAAATCATACAGCCCTTTACGCTTGAAGTTGAAGCCCAGTCCGCCGACATCGACGGGCTTTGTGACGTTCGGCCACGCAGTGGACTCCTCCGCTATCATTATGGCGTTGGGGCAGCGCGCAAACACCGCGGTATTCAGCTGCTGCAAAAACTCCACAGCCTCAAGGTTTTCGTTTCCGCCGTATTTGTTTGGACGCCACTCTCCGCCCTGTCTGTCGTAGTCGAGGTAGAGCATGGACGCCACGGCATCCACCCTCAAGCCGTCTACGTGATACTTTTCAAGCCAGAAAATCGCGTTTGATATCAAAAACGACCTTACCTCCGGCCTTCCGAAGTCGAACACCCTCGTTCCCCACGCCTTGTGCTCCATCTTCAGCGGGTCGGAATACTCATAGCACGGCGAGCCGTCAAATTCGTAAAGTCCCGCCTCATCCTTAGGAAAGTGCGCAGGCACCCAGTCGAGTATTACGCCTATTCCCGCCTGATGGAATTTGTCTATCATCTTCATGAAATCGTCCGGAGTTCCGAATCTCGACGTCGGAGCAAAATATCCTATGACCTGATAGCCCCACGAACCGTCATACGGGTACTCCGCAAGCGGCATAAACTCAACGTGGGTGTAGTTCATGCTCTTCACGTAGGGAATAAGCTCCTCGGCAGCCTTCTCGTAATTAAAGAAGTTTCCGTCGGGGTACTGCTTCCACGAGCCGAGATTGACCTCGTATATGTTCATTGGCGCATTATAAGGCGATTTTGTCTTTCTGCGTCGCATCCACGCCCCGTCCTTCCAGGCATAGGTGGATATATCATATATCTTTGTGCCTGTCGCGGGGTTTGTCTCCATGTGCACTCCGTACGGGTCGGCCTTCATCCTCACGACACCGTCCGCACCCACTACGCAGTACTTGTAAACGGAATACTTGCCAAGGCCGGCAGCCTTGCCTTCCCATATTCCGCTTTTATGCCTCTTGCAGGGATTTTTCTCACTGTCCCATCCGTTGAAGTCTCCTACTATGGAAACCTTCTTTGCGTTGGGCGCCCAAACTCTGAATACGTATTCGCCCTCCGCTATCTTATGAGCTCCCAAAAAGTCCGCCGCATCACGGCACTTGCCGGAAAGAAAACTCTTTGCAAACTCCTTAATTGTCTCCACTTAAATCACTCCCCTTTGAATCAATTACAATCACGCCGTCGACGCGCAGATATAACTATGTAAAATTCCCTCGTTAAGAGGAATATCAGGTTTATTTCTGTCTCGGTGCGCACTCGCATATTATTATGATTTTATTATAATAAAGTTATATCATTTTTGCAAGTTTTTTTATCACATTTTTCATATTTCCACATGAACACGAGCTACTTTTTATGCACTATTACTATAAACTTTTCATACACAGCACCGTTTTAAGCCTCGACTTAACATAACTTTTACATATATATTTTAAATTGTTACGCATTGTAATCTGATTTTCTTTTTATTCTGACTATAGCCGCAGTGACGTCGTCGGGGGATGTTTGCTTGTTTTTTGAAAATGCTCGGTGTGCGATCGCCGCCGCAGCTTCTTCGCAGCTAAGCTCGCTGCTTTCGATGACAAGAGCGGCAATCTCGGCAGCCCCCGGGCTGCCCGCTCCGTCCGTGAGCATGGCTATGCATACGCCGCCCTCCTCGCCGTCAATCTTTGCATACGTTGCGCTTAGCTCGTCTATTATTCCCAAGGGGTAACCGCCGCCTGAGATAAGGCGCATTTTATCTCCCACCGCCACGCTTGCCGACGCGCCGAACTTAAATATCTCTGCGCCGCCGGACGCAAGGTTTACCCTGAGCAGATCAAGAGTTGCAAAGCTTTCGTCGCCGCGAATGCACTTTAGCCTTTCGGAGCACAAAGCAGCCGCCTCCCTTTCGCCTATTCCGGAGCAGATGAGAGTTTTAAGGGTTTTAAGAAGTGTCTCGGCGCTTTTTGCAGCCTCCCTGCCCGTGCCCATACCGTCGGACAGGGCGGCATAGCTGTATTTCCCGTATTCAAAAAAAGCAACCGCATCAGCCGGCGGGACGCCTGCCTGCTTTGGTATGCGGTACGCTCCCGCCTCTATTTCAAAGCGTTCCCGAGGGAGCAGGGTGTACTTTACATATCCGCCCGCGCCGCTTTGGCTGACAACCGAAAGCTTTCTTTTGAGCGCCCTTTCTGCGGCGGAGAGGAGTTTTCTTTGACTTACCCTCTTTTCTGCCGAAAAATACACGTCCGCACATCCGTCAAGGTCAACCGCGCACGAAAAGCACGGCATGCCGTATGCTTTCAGCTCCGACGCAAGCGCCTTACCCGCATCCTCGTCGGCATCTTTGCTTTGGCTGTCGGTGGCTGCTATTACAGCGTCAAGCGCGCTTTCAACGCCTGACAGCCTTTCCTCGTCGGCGGCTCTTTGAAGGCTCATGTATCCAAGCCTTTTCTTTGCCTTTGCGGCGGCGGCGGATATTTCAGACGACTGAGAGCAAAAAGGCGCAAACACCCGAAAGTCTCCGCCGGAGACCGCGCCGTCGAGGCTTGAGAGCATCCTTTGAGCCTTTTGGCGGGCGTCGCCGGAGTAGCATCCTTCATGCTGAGGGCATCCGGCGCACACGCTTGCATAGACCATGTCCGACACGCTCAGCAGCTCCCCCATATTTTCCGACTTGCAGTCGTCTGAGAGCTTTTGCAGGCCGTCGCGGACGAAATCGAGCTTGGCAAGACCCTCGGGAACGCATGCCTGCGCATCGGCTGCGGATGAATACAGCTTCCCGACGGCATTTAAGCGCTTGTCCGGCATGAGCGCAAACAGCACCGCAGCCGCCGCCGATGAAAGCGCAGCCGCAAGGTCGTATGAATCGCCGTAAAACGCGCACATGATAAGCATCGCCCCGAAAAAGCATGCGGCGCAGGGTATCTTTCTTTTTGCGATAAGCGGCGGGCAAAGCAGCGCAAAAAGCGCAAAGCACAGCCCCGACAGCTCAAGACTTCCGCTGTACAGCGAAACGCCGAGGGACAAAATCGCGCCCAAAGCCCCGCTGTGCGCCCTTCCATGAGGGATTTGGGTGTAAAACACGCACAGCGGGATTAAAAGGCTCAGCGTCTGACCCAAAAAGACGGGGCAAAGCATGCACACCGCGGCGACGGTCATGGCATAAAGCCGCGGCTTGTCGGCGGCGGCGACATCGTCCGGCGAAGA
>DDJI01000058.1:6821-7481 GCA_002338885.1 Ruminococcus sp. UBA1828
AAAAGGTATGCGCCCGCCGTGCAAAGGCAGGAGCGTGCGATTTCGACAAGGTATGCGTAGGCAGGGGCGTCCGATGCGGCAAGTGCGGTAATCCGTCCGCCAAGAAACGTCAGTCCCGCCACCGCGGCGCATGCCACGGAGTAGGACTTTGAGTATGCATTCCCGAACCAAAGCCTGACCAGCCACACGCAGACCGCCGCCGCAAGCACAGAGGCGGAAAAGGTATTTATGCCGGCTGCAAAGCTCCAAATTGCACCCGCGGCAATTGCCGCAGCCCCGTACCCCGCGGGGAGGGCGCAAACAAGCGCAGCCATGGGAACAAATCCGAGTCCGTCGCCCATCTGCTCCGTTGCGGCGAGGTATCCTCCCGCCAAAAACGCGCATAAAGCCTTTATCAGCCTTGTTTTGTCATCAAGCACATGCCCTAAGCGGTCTGCCGTCTTTCTTGCGGCGGCTGCCAGGGCGTCAATCAACCTGCGAAAAATCATTTTTAACAGTCCTTTTCATAAAGTTCATTCAGGACAATTGTATATACGCTCCGCCGTGCAAACTGTCGAAAAATAAACAGCCCGACAGATAAGGCTGCCGAGCCGTTTGATATGCTCATATTTTAACTTTTCACTTGTCAAAACTGGGGTTAAAGGCGTAGAAGTTCTTGGA
>DDJI01000053.1:0-776 GCA_002338885.1 Ruminococcus sp. UBA1828
TTATCTTTAAAGGATTAGACATATCGGTAACCTTTCCTTTCCGTTAAATTTTATCGCTCAATCAGCCAAAGCCGTTAGCCGAGGACTGAAATGAGCACGCCCGCCGCGATGGCAGAGCCTATAACTCCGGCAACGTTCGGGCCCATAGCATGCATGAGCAGGAAGTTTGCGGGGTTTTCCTTCTGACCGACAACCTGAGATACACGTGCAGCCATAGGAACGGCGGAAACACCGGCAGAACCGATAAGCGGGTTGATCTTGTTCTTTACGAACAGGTTCATTATCTTTGCAATTATTACACCGCCGGCAGTGCCGAAGCTGAATGCGATAACGCCCAGTACGATGATCTTGATTGTCTGCCAGTCAAGGAACGTAGATGCGGTGGCTGTTGCACCGACGGATATGCCCAAGAATATGGTGACAATGTTCATAAGCTCATTCTGAGCAGTCTTGCTGAGTCTTTCAACAACGCCTGTCTCTTTAAAGAGGTTGCCGAGCATTATAGCGCCTACAAGCGGTGCTGCGGAAGGAACCAAAAGCGCAACGAATATTGTTACGACTATCGGGAAGATTATCTTTTCCGTCTTGGAAACAGGTCTTAACTCCTTCATGACTATCTGGCGTTCTTTCTTTGTAGTCAGAAGTTTCATTATAGGAGGCTGAATTACGGGAACGAGCGCCATATATGAATACGCCGCAACGGCTATCGGGCCTAAAAGTTCAGGCGCCAAAAGCGATGTGGTATATATGGCCGTAGGTCCGTCCGCGCCGCCTAT
>DDJI01000053.1:855-1428 GCA_002338885.1 Ruminococcus sp. UBA1828
CCCATGAAGATGAGGCAGGGGTAAATGCCGAGCTTAACGCCTAAGTACAAAACGTCTAAAAGTCCCACAGAAATTGTGGTGCCGACCAGTTCATTTAACTGGTTTAAAATGCTCTCCGTTGCGCCGCCGGCAGCGATTTCGTCGATAAGCTCCTGAGTGACAGGCTGACCGCCGAAGAGCGCCCACTGAACCTGACCGTTGGCAAAGAGCACCTCGTGGAACATTCCTGCTCCGGGGAGGTTGGTTAAAAGCATACCGAATGCGATCGGCAAAAGAAGCATGGGTTCAAACTTCTTTACTATCGCAAGATACATCAGTACGCAGGAAATTATCATCATTACGAGCACGCGCCAATCGCTTGAGATAAGCGCAAAGCCCGTTGTTTTAAGAAATTCTATTATTGCGTCCATATCAATTCCTCTTGCTTATTATTACGTTGAAACATCGGATATGTCGGCGACGCACAGATTATCCTATAACGCAAAGAAGATCGCCGGTGTTTACGGTAGCGCCCTTCTGAACATTAACTGCGGTTACCTTGCCGTCCTTAGGAGCCATGATCTCGTTTTCCAT
>DDJI01000053.1:1483-7060 GCA_002338885.1 Ruminococcus sp. UBA1828
TGCGGCAGCGGCAGGTGCGGCAGCGGCAGGTGCGGCAGCCGGAGCAGGAGCGGGTGCAGGCGCAGACGCAGCCTTCTTAGCTTCATCGGCTGAAATCTCTTCGATAGCTATTTCGTATGAAGTACCGTTTACATTTACACGATAGTGTCTCATAATATTACCTTCCTTTTTCATTTTTCATTTAAGCTCAGTTGCGCTTATAAGCTTTTTGATTGATTTGAGACGAAGAATTAAAGCTTTTTAATAGATTTAATTCTTATTGCGGATACATCTGTACCAAGCTCCTCCGCGATAGCAGCGGAAACAGCCGCAACAAACTCCTGCTTATTGCTTATCTGCGCCTGGCTGCTCACGGCAGGAGCGGGCGCCGATACGACAGGTCTTGACTCAGGCTTTTCATCCTCATTGGAATTTTTCTTTAAAAGCCTGATGACTGCACCGAGCAGGTAGCATATGATTATAATACAGACGAGTCCGACAAAAACCATTCCCATACCGAGACCGGCTACCAATCCAATAGACGGTTCAGAAGCTAAAAGTGGCATTTGCGTTCCTCCTTTCATATGAACCAAATTAAAATCATGATAACATACGTTCACGATTTTTTCAAGGACTGAACCTTTATCGCGAATCAAATCTACAATATGACAAAAACACGTGTTTCATTAACCGAAAAAATGGTCATTTTTAATGCTGAAATGCATTCGGTTTTTACATTGCCGCGGTAAAACAAGCGCGGAATATTAAAAAGTCGCGGTTTATATTATAAAACAGTGGAAATTATTTTGCGGCGGTGATATAATATTAAAGATTAACCTTGACGAATCAAAATCGCAAAGGTGTAAACCCAAGGAGAAAACGTGACACATGACATGTTACATTGACGGAATAAAAATTAACTACGAGCTGTGCGGCGAGGGAAAATGCGTGCTGTTTTTGCACGGATGGGGCGCAAACTTAAAGCTCTTTGACTATCTTGCCGACACGGTTGCAAAAAAATACACCGCTTTGCGCTTAGACCTCCCGGGATTCGGAGAAAGCGCCGAACCTGAAAGTGCGTGGAGCGTAGACGACTACGTTGCGTTTGTGAGAAAGTTTACAAAAGAGCTTGGGCTTGAGCCTCAGGTTCTCATAGGCCACAGCTTTGGCGGAAGACTGATGATAAAGATGCTTTCGGACGGCGAAAACAGCAGCGTGGAAAAAGCCGTATTCATAGACGCGGCGGGCATAAAGCCTAAAAAGACTCTGCGCCAAAAGCTGAGCCTTGGCATGTACAAGGCGGGAAAGCGGATATTGAGCATGCCGCCGGTCAAAAAGCTGTTTCCAGAGGCGCTTGAAAAGCTCCGCTCAAAGCGAGGCTCCGCCGACTACAAGAGCGCGACGCCGGTTATGCGCCAGACGCTTGTTAAGGTTGTGAACGAAGACCTCACGAATCTTCTTCCCAAGATAAGCGCGCCTTCACTTTTAATTTGGGGCACGCTCGACACTGCCACTCCCCTTTCGGACGCCATGACGTTTGAGAGGCTCATTCCCGATGCGGGGCTTGTGAAAGTAGAGGGTGCGGGGCACTATTCGTTTTTACAGGCTCCGGATCTGTGCCGGCGCGCCATATCGTCATTTCTCGGCATACCGTATTGACAAAATAACAATTATCACATGATCGGAGACGACCTATGCTTTACATTATCATCACATGGATTGCCTTTGCGGCGTATATTTTTGCGGCATGGTTTTGCCTGCGGCACTTCATACACATGTTTCAGCTCAACTCCTACAAGCCGCGCGTGCAGGCGAAGTGGGTTATAAAGAACTCAAGGCGGTTTATTGGCGTTACGGCTGCCTTGCTGATAGTATTTGCGGTGTTTTCGGCAGTGGCGGCGGCGTATGAAAGCGCGGCTGCATTCATAGCGGTTACCGTATGCAGCGCACTGTGTTTTGCGGCTTCTGCGCTGTTTATGCTTCCCAAAAAGAGCTACAAAACTCCCCTCAAGTACACAAAAAGAGTGGCAAGGCTTATACTCACTTTGGCGATAATATATCTTATACCGGCTGTGGCCATGTTCATATCGGCGTGGGACGCCAGAGTGCGGAGCGCTGTCACAATTTGCGCATGCTTTTTGTGGGTATTCTCGGCTCCGTGGATGGTTTTGCTTGCAAACATGATAAACAGGCCGTTAGAGCTTTTGATAAACAGGTACTACATCAACGATGCCAAGAAGATACTCAAAAATTGTCCGTCCCTCACCGTCATAGGAATAACGGGAAGTTTCGGAAAGACGAGTGTCAAATACTTTCTCGACGCACTTTTGAGTGTGAAATACAGCGTTTTAAAAACGCCCGGAAACTTCAACACCCCGCTCGGCGTAGTAAAGACGGTGCGCGGCTCTCTGCGGGCTACGCATGAAATTTTCCTGTGCGAAATGGGTGCAAAGAACGTCGGAGACATAAAGGAAATATGCGACATAGTGCATCCTCGCCACGGAATAATCACGTCTGTCGGTCCGATGCACCTTGAGAGCTTTAAGACGATAGAAAACGTCAAAAAGACAAAATTTGAGCTTGCGGATGCGCTGCCGGACGACGGAATGTTGTTTTTAAACTGCGACGATGAAAACATACGCTCTGTTATCAGCTCATCGGGCAGAAAGTTCACTGCATACGGCATAGACGACAAAAGAGGATACTATGCCGACGACATAAGAATAAGCGAGCGCGGTTCGGAGTTTACGATTCACTCCCCTTCGGCGCAGAGCTGCTCATACAGAACATCGCTCATAGGCAGGCACAACATAATAAACATATGCGGGGCGATAGCGGTTGCAAACAGCCTGGGAATCTCGCTTGAGGAGCTTAGACCCGCCGTCAGGAGGCTTGAGAGCGTGCCGCACAGGCTGCAGCTCATAAACCGCGGAGATTACAGCATAATCGACGACGCATACAACTCAAATCCATCCGGAACAAAGGCTGCGCTTGAGGCACTGTCAATGGCGGACGGCATGAAAATACTTGTCACTCCGGGCATGATAGAGCTTGGAGGCATGGAATACGANNGAGCTTAACAGGCAATTCGGCTACGATGCGTCAAAGGTGTGCGATTACGTGGCGCTTGTCGGCGAAAAGCAGACAAAGCCTATTCTCGACGGGCTTCTGTCGGCCGGATACGACCGCGAAAAAATATATGTGGCAAAGGATCTCGGGGACGCCATGTCGGCGGTGTACTCCTTGACAAGCGGGGGCAAACGTAAGATAATACTTCTTGAAAACGACCTGCCCGACAACTACTGAGGGCTTTGAAAGGGAGAATATTTATGAAAATAAATCTTGCACTGATGTTCGGAGGCAAGAGCGTAGAGCATGAAATTTCAATAATTTCCGCGCTTCAGGCTGCCCAAAGTCTGGACACGGAAAAATACAACGTGATATACATATACATCGCCAAGGACGGGCAAATGTACTGCGGAGACTCGCTCGGAAACATTGAGGAGTACAAGGACATAAAGCGGCTTCTTGAAAAGAGCTGGCCGGTTGCGCTTGCAAGACACGGCGAAAGGGTTGAAATCATAAGGCTTGACGCAGGCCTTTTCAAGAAGGCTTTTGTAAACTACATAGACATCGCCTTCCCGATAGTTCACGGAACAAACGCAGAGGACGGCACCGTTGCGGGATACCTGAACATGCTCGGCGTGCCGTATGTAGGATGCGATGTGCTTTCAAGCGCGTTGGGAATGGACAAATACGCGATGAAGGCGATATTTAAGGACTGCGGAATACCCGTTTTGGACAGCAAGGTTTACTATTCAGACGAGTACGATGAAAATCCGGGGCTTGTATTTTTGGACATAGAAAAGAACTTCGGTTTTCCCGTGATCGTCAAGCCGGTAAACTTAGGCTCAAGCGTGGGAATATCAAAAGCGGACTCAAAAGCCAAGCTTGACGATGCACTTTCCGAGGCATTCAAGTACTCTAAAAAGGTGTTGGTAGAGCGCGCGATAACAAACCTCACGGAGGTAAACTGCTCTGTGCTGGGCGACGACAGAAGTGCGGAGGCGTCTGTTTGCGAAAGACCGGTGAACAGCGACGAGATACTCAGCTACAGCGACAAATATCTCGGCGGCTCAAAATCGTCTAAAGGCATGGCGAGCACGCGCAGGGTGATTCCCGCCGACATTTCCGCGGAAAACACGCATTACATTCAGGAGCTTGCAGTGAAAGCGTTTAAGGCTTTGGGCTGCTGCGGAGTTGCAAGAATAGACTTCATGATCGACAACGACGCAAACAAAATCTACCTTAACGAGATAAACACCATCCCCGGCTCTCTTTCGTTCTACCTTTGGGAGCCTAAGGGTGTAAAATACAAAGAGCTGCTTGACAGGATGATAAAGCTTGCGCTAAAGCGTGAGCGCGAACGCAGCAGCATAACATACGCCTTTGATACAAACGTGCTTTCAGGGGTAAAGCTCGGCGGCACGAAGGGCGCAAAAGGCTCAGGCGGAGCTAAAATATAAGGATTACGCACATCAGTGCACATCTTACCGAAACAAAAACGCACCGGACAGTCCGATGCGTTTTTCTTTTTATATTTTTAAATTTGCCGCAAGGTTTTGGCATGTCGGATTATATCTCGTTGCCGTCCTCGTCGTAGTTTGTGATGTTTTCCGATGCAAGAGCGCCGTTTTCGTCATATTCTCTTTCGGTCACGCATGAAAGGTACCTGTCATCGCCTTCGACAACATACTGCTCTTCATGGAACTCGTGATCAACTCCGGACTCATAGTAAGTAAGCGTGCCCTCATACACTGTCGTCACGCCGGTATCGGGGTCGGTGACGGTGTTTATCCACTCGGAGCTTTCAACGACATTGTCATTATTATAGTTTACGCATGTAAAGTAGCTGCCGTTATTTCCCGTGCTGTAAGTCAAAAGCTTTTCTATTGCAACTATTCCCACTACCGCCTCATAGTGTTTAAGCTCGCCGGTCTCGGAATACTGGGCATACATGGTTCCGACAGCCTGAGTGAGTTCTTCATCAAGGCAGATGATATAGTTTCGCTCAACGGTTACGTCGCCGTCTTGGACCTCGCTTGCGGTTCTGAGGTAGTATCCGTCAAGTCCTACTATGCCGGAATCGGATGCCCCGTCGCTGCTTACGGTGTCGTCTGTGCCGTCGGAAATCTCCTCCTGACAGCCGGTAAGCGCAAAGGCACATATGAGCATAACAGCCGCCAACATTGCGCAAACAATTCTCTTTGATATTATGGTTTTGCTGTTTGTGATGTGAGTCATTTTTGACATATGCATCTCCGTTTCATGTAAGTCACCGGCAGCGCGCCGGAAAATATATCAACCGCGCAGACACTGCAGCGGCAGTTTATCAAAAGCTGTGCGACTAAGCCTGTAAGCCGAGTTCTGTCGAGTACGGCAATCTATCTAGCCCCTGCGTCGCCGCAGGGGTCAAGCCACCTATAACAGCATATCCGCCGAGCAGACGTTGATATGCCGAACCAAACGGTGTTGCATCGGGTAGGGTTTACATGACAGTACAGTCTCCTGCACTTCGGTGAGCTCTTACCTCGCCTT
>DDJI01000053.1:7131-7799 GCA_002338885.1 Ruminococcus sp. UBA1828
TGTGATGCTCGGACTTTCCTCATCCGCCGCGCAAACGGCGTCCGCTGCCGCACGGCTTACTCGCAAGCTTATTTATTTTACAATATTCATTCCCATGTGTCAACCATTTAATTTAAATTAACTTTACATACGCCCCGATTTTCGCTCATCTTGCCCCCACACACGCCTTATACATAAATCCAAGCCTCAAAAATAAATAAGTTTTTATCAAAATGCCATATTGACATTTTAAAAACTCAGTAATAAAATTAACTCGTTAATCATTAACTAATAAATTTAATTTGAAGGAGGGTCTTATTTTTGGCTGACAAGGACGACAAGGACAAATATAAAAAGACCATGAATCTTTTTTTCAAGTGCAACAGGCTTCACCACACGCTTGCGGAATGCAGGGTAAGCTCTCTCGGACTTCACAGAAGTCAGCGCTCCCTGCTGCTGATAGTAAGCTTTTACAACAACATTTCGCAAAAGGAGCTGNNCCGCCGTTACGGTGACGCTTAAAAAGCTTGAGACGCAGGGATATATTGCGCGCGCCTCATCCGTAAAGGATTCAAGGGTCAACAACATTGCCATAACGGATAAAGGACGTCATGTAATTGACAAAACATCTGAAATCTTTGATGAGCTTGACAAGCAGACGTTCAAAGGCTTCTCTGACGACGACCTTG
>DDJI01000042.1 GCA_002338885.1 Ruminococcus sp. UBA1828
ATATCTTGTGTCCTCTTTTTTTGATCTCCCTTACGATTTCCGGACCCTCAGCGTAAAAAAGCTCCATTCCTATTTTCACAAATGGCTTTTTCCCTGTAAATTTGTCAAGGAAAGCGAATGTTTCCTCGGCGCTGTTGAAATCGCAGGCTATAATAACGTCTTTTCCCATCAGTGCGCACCTCCTATAATGCTCGTCAGGTCGTCTATTTTATACTTTTCCATTGTTTTCGGAAGTTCCTCGATTATATTTTTGCAGGCATAGGGCTCAACGAGGTTGGCGGCTCCAACCTGCACTGCCGTCGCGCCGGCAAGCATCATCTCTATGACATCATCGGCGCTTGACACTCCGCCCATACCGATTATAGGCACCTTTACGGCTTCATACACCTGATAAACCATTCTCAGTGCGATCGGAAATACCGCCGGTCCGGAGAATCCGCCCATCTTATTTGCAACCACCGGCTTTTTGGTCTTTAAGTCTATCCTCATTCCCAAAAGGGTGTTTATAAGGCTTATTCCGTCTGCGCCCGCGTCCTCGCACGCCTTTGCTATCGGGACTATGTCGGCGACGTTGGGGGTGAGCTTAATTATAACCGGCTTTTTGGTTACCGCCTTGACCGCTTTAGTCACCGCGGCGGCAGCTTTCGGGTCTGTTCCGAAGCTCATTCCTCCGCCGTGGACGTTAGGGCAGCTTATATTTACTTCAAGCCATCCCACCTCATCGCACTGATCAAGCCTTTGGCAGGTGTATGCGTAGTCCTCAATCGAAAAGCCGCTGACGTTTGCCATGACCTTTTTTGAAAAGACCTCTTTCATCTTAGGCAGCTCCTGCGATATCACGTTTTCAACGCCGGGGTTTTGAAGTCCCACCGAGTTTATCATTCCCGCCGTGCATTCGGCAATTCTCGGCGTCGGGTTTCCGAAGCGCGGGTCTTTTGTCGTTCCCTTAAAGGAAAATGTGCCGAGCATGTTTATATCGTATATTTCGGCAAACTCGTAGCCGTAGCCGAAGGTGCCGCTTGCCGGTATGACGGGGTTGTCTATCTGCAAACCGCACAAATTAACGCTCAATCTGTCCATATTCAGCTCCACTCCTTATTCCTTGTCCCATATTATCTCGCCGCTGTTCATCACGGGACCTTCGCGGCATATTCTCTTGTTGCCGGTGAGGGTCTTGCAGGAGCAGCCCATGCATGCGCCGAAGCCGCAGCCCATTCTCTCCTCAAAGCTGTACTGTCCCTCTGTCTTTGCCATGCGGCTTATGGCTCTGAACATCGGCTCGGGGCCGCAGGTATAAAAGAAGCTGTAATCAAGTCCCGCCATTGCGTCGGTGACGAAGCCTTTTATGCCGTAACTGCCGTCCGCGGTTGCCACATACACGTCCGCGCCGAGAGCCTTGAACTCATCTTCGTAAAACACATCCTCGCGGCTGTTAAAGCCTAAGACCACCGCAGGCTTTTTATTCTCGCCCACGAGCTTTTTGCAGAGCATGTAAAGGGGAGGAACTCCGACGCCTCCTCCGACAAGCAGGGGCTTATCGCCGCTCTTTGACGTGTCGTAGCCGTTTCCCAAGCCTGTGAGCGTGTCTGTTTTCGCGCCTTTTTTCAGCTCGCTCATGGCTTTTGTTCCGCCGCCGACGACTTTATATATCAATGTCAGCTCGCCGTCAAGGCAGTCGCAGACTGATATCGGTCTGCGAAGAAAGAAACCGTCTATTTTCAGGTTTACAAACTGTCCCGGGGCGGTTATTGCGCTTGTATCCCCCTCAAGGACAATTTTATACACATCCCTTGCTATCCTATCGTTTGAGAGGACAGTATAAATCACCTGTTTCATTTCAGTCCCTCCGTTTTTGAATATCTGTACACGACTTTTCCGCCGCACACGTTTAAAACGCATCTTCCGAACACATCGTCCCCGGCAAAGGGCGTAGCCCTGCCCATTGTCGCAAATTCGTCCGGATTGATGATATATTTTTCAGACACCTCAAACACCGCAAAGTCGCCCTCTACAGGCAGCTTAAATCTTTTCGCGGGGTTTGTGCTCATCAGCTCGACAAGCCTTTGAAGGGTTATCACTCCCTTTAAAACGAGGTTTGTATACAGCTCGGCAAACGCCGTCTCAAGTCCCACAACGCCCATCAGGCTGTTTTTAAGTCCCCGCGACTTTTCCTCTGCGCTGTGCGGCGCATGGTCTGTCGCTATCATATCTATGGTTCCGTCCTGTATGCCCTCTATCAGTGCGGCTTTATCCTCCTTTGAGCGAAGAGGCGGGTTCATCTTAAAGCGTCCGTCCTCCCGGAGGTCGTCCTCGCACAGTATAAGGTAATGCGGCGCTGTCTCGCAGGTCACATCCACGCCCGCTTTCTTTGCCCGTCTTATAAGCTCTACGCTCTCCTTTGTCGATATGTGGCACACGTGATATGCGCATCCGGTCTTTTCGGCGAGTTTTAAGTCTCTGTCTATCTGCGCATACTCGCTCTCGCTCGATATTCCCCTGTGTCCGTGCGCCTTGGCATACGCTCCGTCATGTATATATCCGCCGTTCAGAAGGCTGTTCACCTCGCAGTGGGCTGCGATGATCTTTCCCAAGCTCTTTGCCTTTGTCATGGCACAAAGCATCATCTCATCGCTCTGCACTCCCCTGCCGTCGTCCGAAAATCCGCAGACATACGGCGCCATGCCCTCCATATCCGACAGCGTCTCGCCCTTTTCCCCCACCGTTATCGCTCCGTAGGGGAAAACGCGTATCAGCGCATCCTGCTTTATTATGTCAAGCTGGGCTTTCAGGTTTTCGATACTGTCCGGCACGGGATTCAGGTTCGGCATGGTGCACACGGCTGCGTATCCGCCCCTTGCCGCTGCCGCCGAGCCGGTTTTTATCCTCTCCTTATATGAAAAACCCGGCTCTCTGAAATGCACGTGAACATCGCAAAGTCCGGGTGTGATTACATATTTGCATGAGTTATCCATCAATATATTTATATCGGTGTTCTTCCCGCCGGACGCACCGAGGAAAAAGTCAGCCGCGTTTTTAGCCGTTATCTCGTCGCAGGCGGCTGTCACGTTTGAAAAGTCTCGCAAGTGGTGCATGTCAAATCCTCCTTTTCACAAGTCAGGCGAATCGGGCAAAATAAAAAACCCCGCCGCTGGCGGTCGATCCGATTAGGAATCGCCGTAATTCTCAAGCGCGGCAAGGCCTGTTTATTCACACGTCCGATTGTAAAAGTATTATCTTGTATCTTAGTCAGGCTTGCCGGCATACTCATACCAAACAAAAGCTTTTTGCTAATCAAGTATATCAAACTTTCAGTACGTTGTCAACAATTGCGGCGCCGGTAAGCCGCTCAAATTTGCATAAAAAGCGCCCTCCTGCGATCTGCAGGAGAGCACTCTTTTAAGCTTTTATTACTCGTAGTCTACAACGTCAACCCATGAGCGCAAAAATTCCTTTTCGTGCTCGTTGCCCTTTACGGACTGGGAAGCTGCAACTATCGGCATCCACTTCTGAACATACTGCTTAGCGGTATCGCTCTTCTTGCAGAAGAGGTTGAGATACTTTTCCGCCGTCTCCTTGTCGCCGCCGAGGCAGAACAAAAGGTATGTTCTTGCGGCGTCGGCGGATGCATTGCCCTGGGTTGCGTGCGCCCAGTCGATGATGTATGCTGTTCCGTCGGGGGAGATTATGATGTTAGAGGGGTTGAAGTCGCCGTGGCAGAGCTTGTCATGCTTAGGCATACCGTCGAGTCTTGTATGAAGCTCATAGCGGGTAGTAGCGTCAAAATCAGTGAGGCTGATCTTGCGGTTCATCTTATCCTTGAGCTTTGTGAGAAGAGGACATTTCTTTGACTGAACCTCAAGCTGCAGGTCAACAAACTTCTCAAGGTAGCTGTCCTTGTTGTCGGGATCCTCTTCCATGAGCTGAGCTAAGGTCTTGCCCTCGATGAAGTCGGTAACTATAGCCCACTTGTCGCCATCTATCATGGTGATGCTTCTTATCTTGGGGATGTTAAGACCGGTTTCCTCAACTCTTGCCTGGTTGAGCGCCTCGTTGAGTATGTCAGCCTTTGAATAGCTCGCGTCGAATACCTTGTAGCAGAGGTCGCCGTCACGGTAAACGGTCTTGTTCTTGCGTTCGGCAATTACATTATTGAGATTCATAATAACCCTCCTCTTTTAATTACTTGGTCTTTCTGGACTTGGATTTAAGAGCCTGCTTGCTGGGATCAGCATCTGTGCTTACAACGCCGTTGTCTACATAGGGCAGCTTCTTCTCTACGAAGTGTCTGCCGTAGTAAGCGTTGAGGTACATCTGCTTGATCTCGCTCATGAGCGGGTATCTGGGGTTAGCGGATGTGCACTGGTCGTCGAACGCCTGCTCGGTCATAGCGTCGAGTCTGTCGAGGAAGTCCTTCTCGTCTACTCCGTAGTCGCGGATGGTCTTCTTTATGCCTATTCTCTCCTTGAGAGCGTTTACGGCATTGATAAGAGCCTCGAGCTTCTCCTCGTCGGTATTTCCGCCGAGACCCAAAGCGTCTGCAACTTCAGCATAGCGCGCTAAGGTGTGAGGATGATCGTACTGCGGGAAGGTGCCCATCTTGGTGGGAACTTCGGCAGAGTTGAATCTGAGAACTTCTTCTATCATGAGAGCGTTTGCGATACCGTGTGCGATGTGGTGGAACGCACCGAGCTTATGAGCCATAGAGTGGCATACGCCCAAGAATGCGTTTGCGAACGCCATACCTGCCATGGTAGCTGCATTTGCCATCTTCTCTCTTGCAACGACGTCTGTCTGACCGTTGTCATAAGCGTCGGGGAGATACTTAAATATTGTCTTGAGCGCCTGGATAGCAAGTCCGTCGGTGTAATCGGTAGCCATTACGGATGCGTATGCCTCCAAAGCGTGGGTAACAGCGTCGATACCGGATGCAGCGGTAAGACCCTTAGGAGCTGTCATATGGAAGTCGGTGTCTACGATAGCCATGTTGGGCAGCAGCTGATAGTCAGCCAAAGGATACTTGATTCCGCTCTTCTCATCTGTGATAACAGCGAAGGGAGTAACCTCGGAACCTGTACCTGCGGAGGTCGGGATAGCTATGAAGTAAGCCTTCTCGCCCATCTTGGGGAAGGTGTAAACTCTCTTACGGATATCCATGAATCTCATTGCCATATCCATAAAGTCTGCCTCGGGGTGCTCGTAAAGAACCCACATGATCTTGCCGGCGTCCATAGCGCTTCCGCCGCCCAAAGCTATGATGCAGTCGGGCTTGAAGGACTTCATCTGCTCTGCACCGGCCTTAGCGCTTGCAAGCGTCGGGTCGGGAGCTACGTCGAAGAAGGTGGTGTGAACTATGCCCATCTCATCGAGCTTGTCTGTTATCGGCTTGGTGTAGCCGCTCTGATACAGGAAGCTGTCGGTTACGATGAACGCGCGCTTCTTGTGCATTACGGTCTTGAGCTCATCCAAAGCTACGGGCAGGCAGCCCTTCTTGATGTATACCTTCTCGGGTGCTCTGAACCAAAGCATATTCTCTCTCCTCTCGGCAACTGTCTTGATGTTGATAAGGTGTTTTACTCCTACGTTCTCACTTACGGAGTTGCCGCCCCATGAGCCGCAGCCAAGGGTAAGCGAGGGGGTGAGCTTGAAGTTGTAAAGGTCTCCGATACCGCCCTGTGAAGAAGGAGTGTTGATGAGGACTCTGCATGTCTTCATTCTCTCATAGAACTCCTCGATCTTTTCGGGGCAGGTCTGAGTATTTATATAAATTGAAGATGTGTGTCCGTAACCGCCGTCTGCAATGAGGTGCTCAGCCTTTGAAAGTGCGTCCTCAAAGTCGGATGCGTGGTACATTGCAAGTACGGGTGAGAGCTTCTCGTGAGCGAACTCCTCGCTTATATCAACGCTCTCAACCTCGCCTATGAGTATCTTTGTTCCATCGGGAACGCTTACTCCGGCAAGCTCTGCTATCTTAGCTGCGGGCTGTCCTACTATCTTTGCGTTTACGGAGCCGTTGATGATTATGGTCTTTCTGACCTTGTCAAGCTCTTCGCCCTGAAGGAAGTAGCAGCCTCTGTATGCAAACTCTCTCTTGACCGCCTCATATACGCCGTCCAAAACTATTACCGACTGCTCGGATGCGCATATCATTCCGTTGTCGAAGGTCTTAGAGTGAATGATGGAGTTTACGGCAAGGATTACGTCTGCGGTGTCGTCGATTATTGCGGGAGTGTTTCCTGCGCCGACGCCGAGTGCGGGCTTTCCTGATGAATAAGCAGCCTTAACCATGCCGGGTCCGCCCGTTGCAAGGATTATATCAGCTTCCTTCATCAAAAGGTTTGTCATGTCGAGTGAAGGAACGTCGATCCAATCGATGATTCCCTCGGGAGCGCCTGCCTTAACGGCCGCCTCCAAAACTATTCTTGCAGCCTCTGTGGTGCACTTCTTTGCTCTGGGGTGAGGGCTGATGATTATTGCGTTTCTTGTCTTGAGAGCTATAAGGCACTTGAATATTGCGGTTGATGTGGGGTTGGTGGTGGGTATTACCGCCGCGATAAGTCCTATCGGCTCGGCAACCTTCTTTATGCCGTATGCCTTGTCCTCTTCAATGACGCCGCAGGTCTTTGTGTTCTTGTATGCGTTGTAAATGTACTCGGCAGCATAGTTGTTCTTTATTACCTTGTCCTCAACTACGCCCATGCCGGTCTCCTCAACCGCAAACTTTGCAAGGGGAATCCTCTGCTGATTCGCGGCAGTAGCAGCGGCTAAGAATATCTTGTCTACCTGTTCCTGCGTATAGGTCGAAAATTCCTTCTGTGCCTTCCTCGCCGACGCGATTACCTGCTCCAGTCTCTCAACGCTTTCTACGCTCTGTCTTTCACCGTTCATGTTAACCTCCGAAAAAGAAAAATTTAACACTAAAATTCGTTCTGACCTTTATAGATAAGTGTTTTATCTATTTGAGCTGTAATTAAAGCCGCAGGTGAAATTCGAGGTGAAAATCACCTGTGACGTCTTAAATACCGCTCTTTGAGGATATTATATCACATTTAATTCTAAAAAAGCTATACGTAAATAAAAAAACAGCCCCTCCGCCCTGTACATTTTTGCCGAGCTTTCGCCGTGATATATGTATAATATGACTAAATCGCGCCGCTAACGAGCTACTAATATCTATATTTGTTATTTTACTGGGCGAACATGCGTTTTGATCAGACGCATGTCAGGTGCGCCGCAAAAAATGCATTCAAAAACAATATCTTTGGCTCAATCAATAAACCGCAGATAGAATTAGATATCGCCGAGGGCGATATCTAATTCGAGGGAAACAATTATGAAAAGTTATATTTGATTCGGGAGGAAAAAATCATCTATAGCCCGCCGTCAAACCGGAACGGTGTTTTTGTATCTGAGCTTTATTTTGTCCACTATCAAAGCTATGAACTCGGAATTGGTGGGCTTGCCCTTGCCGGTGTTGACCGTATATCCGAAAAATGAGTTGAGAGTGTCCACGTCCCCGCGGTCCCACGCTATTTCTATGGCATGGCGTATTGCCCTTTCGACCCTTGAGGGGGTTGTGCCGTACTCCTTTGCAACGGTGGGATACATGAGCTTTGTCACGCTTTCGAGCATTTCGGGGTCTTTTATGGAGTGCATAATTGCGTTTCTTAAGTAGTGATAGCCTTTTATGTGCGCCGGCACGCCGAGCTGGTGTATCATCTCCGTCACGACCACCTCCATGTCCGGCGCGGGCTGCCTTACGGCGGTGAGAGCGCCCGCATCCTTTCCCATAACGTCATAGCCCATGATCTGATTTATTCTGTCGCCGAGCATGTGGTAATCAAACGGCCTGACGATGTAGTACGCCGCGCCCTCCTGCATGACCTGACGCAGGGCAAACTCGTTGTCGCAAGGGGCGGTGATTATAAACGCCGGATGCCTTTGCATGCTCCTGTTCACACGCT
This sequence comes from Ruminococcus sp. UBA1828, assembly GCA_002338885.1. GTDB lineage: Bacteria > Bacillota > Clostridia > Oscillospirales > Ruminococcaceae > Faeciplasma > Faeciplasma gallinarum. The sequence goes on from DDJI01000042.1 coordinate 7,962, forward strand.
TCATCAGCTCTATCGCGTCGAGCTTCGGCATCCACAGATCCGTGACCACCACGTCGGGGACTTCGTCCGTCACCGCCTCAAGTATCATTTCGCCGTCCTTAGGCCTCAAAATACAGAAAAATCCCATCTCCCTCAAAACCTGTGCGCATCTGAGGCCGTATTCCTCGCTGTCGTCGCCTATTAAAACCTTGAGCTTCTTTGCCATGTCTTATTTCTCCTTATCTTTTATTCTGTCAATATCAAAAGTCGTTTTCATCGTTTCGATGTTTTATTAACCTTTTCCATATATTAACATAATAATTATAGATTATCAAGCAAAAATTTACAATTTGTATAACTGCACAAGTTTGTTGATCTTTTTTCGTCGGCGGAGGGTCGAGCGGCGTCGAACGATGCGGCAAAAAAGCAGGCTTTCCTGTTTTCAAGGAAAGCCTGCGCAGATGCAAAGGTATGTATTCAGTTTTTGAGGCTGTGAAGGGGTGCGGGGATCTGTCCGCCGCGGTTTATAAACTTTGAGGGCGACATGGTGTTCACCTTCATGACGGGGCCGCATCCGAAAAGTCCGCCCCAGTCAAGCTCTTCGCCGACATCCTTGCCGATTGCGGGAATGATTCTCACGGCGGTCGTCTTGGAGTTCACCATGCCGATTGCCGCCTCGTCGGCGATTATGGCTGCTATGGTGTCGGCGGTTGTGTCTCCGGGCACGACTATCATGTCAAGTCCCACCGAGCATACTGCCGTCATCGCCTCGAGCTTTTCTATGGTCAAGGAACCGCTCTTTGCGGCGGCTATCATGCCCGAGTCCTCCGAAACGGGTATGAACGCTCCCGAAAGTCCTCCGACCGACGAGCACGCCATAACTCCGCCCTTCTTTACCGCATCGTTTAGAAGCGCCAGGGTTGCGGTTGTTCCGGGTGCGCCGCACTGCTCAAGTCCTATTTCCTCTAAGATATGCGCAACGCTGTCGCCGACCTGCGGCGTGGGTGCGAGTGAGAGGTCAACTATGCCGAACGGCACTCCGAGCCTTTCGGACGCGGTAACTCCGACGAGCTGTCCCACTCTTGTTATCTTATATGCGATTGTTTTGATTATGTTTGAAACCTCGTTTATGTTTGCTCCGGGGTTTTTGGCAAGCGCAGACCTGACCACGCCGGGTCCTGAAACTCCGACGTTTATTATGCAGTCCGGCTCTCCCACGCCGTGATACGCTCCCGCCATAAACGGGTTGTCATCCACGGAGTTGCAGAACACCACGAGCTTAGCCGCGCCAAAGCATGCGCTGTCTACGGTTTGCTCCGCCGTGGCACGGACGATTCCGCCCATCAGCTTGCATGCGTCGAGGTTTATTCCCGCCTTCGTCGAGCCTACGTTTACCGACGAGCAGACCTTTTTAGTTATTTTAAGCGCCTGTGGTATCGACTGAATAAGCTCCATGTCTCCCGCCGAAAATCCCTTCTGCACAAGCGCAGAGTATCCGCCTATGAGGTCTACGCCGACCGCCTGAGCCGCCTTGTCCATGGTGACGGCAAACTTCACCGGACTTTGCTTGCATGCGGCGGAAATCATGGCTATCGGGGTTACGGATATTCTCTTATTTATTATAGGTATGCCGTATTCCTTTTCTATCTCTTCGCCAACCCTCACAAGGTCCTTGGCGCAGCGGGTTATTTTGTCGTAAACCTTTTTGCACGCCTTGTCTATGTCCGAATCAATACAGTCGAGCAGCGATATTCCCATTGTGATGGTTCTTATATCCAGACACTCGTCCTGTATCATGCGGATGGTTTCCAATATGTCGCTGAGATTTATCATCTTTGCCCGCTCCTTTTAAATGTGATGCATGGTGTTGAATATGTCCTCGTGCATGACAAAAATAGACAGTCCCATCGACTTGCCAAGCTCGGACATTTTATCCGAAAGCTCGCTCAGCGGTATGCTGAGTTTTGAGATATCGACAAGCATGACCATTGCGAAAACATCCTGCAAAACAGACTGAGTTACCTCCGTGACGTTTGCGTTATACTGTGCGCACATTGACGACACCTTAGCAAGTATGCCGACCGCGTCCTTTCCTATAACCGATATAACAGCCTTCATTTACAACCAATCCTCCCGATACAATTGAATCTGCAAAAGTATTGTAGCTATTGTATCACAGTTTTTACGCTTTGCCAAGGGATAAAATGCATGCCCAATCATTTTGCATAGCTCAAAAGCAGCTCCGCCAAGCTCATGCCGAGAAGCTTTCCGCTGTACATCGCCTCTTCAAGGGAGTTAGAGCTTGAGCCCATCTCCAAAAGTATAGACGCGGGGGTCAGCTCCTGGTTGTAGTTTCTCTCGGCGAAGAGTATGGGTCTTGTAAAGCCGGGGTAGTCCGATTCAAGCTTTGATTGAAGCTTTGTCGCAAACCTGAGGTTGTATCGATACTGCGGCACATTCATGCAGCCGCATATTATCATGACCTGCGCCGCCTCCTTTCCGTCGATTTCGCAGACCGGCGCGTATCTTACGCCGTCCGATTCTATGGCGTCTCTGTGCACGTCGAGCACCACCTTTATCGACGGATACTCGCTCAAAAGCTCCTCTACCCTCTCGCTGCTTCGGTCGTACGCTCCGGTGTATTTTGGGTAGTCGTGGACGGTGGTGTCGTGGATTACGCCTATTCCCGCCGCCTCAAGCTGAGCGGCTATCTCTTCGCCCACGGCGCACACTGTCTTGTCAAGCTCGGTCGTGCGGGAGGAAAACTCGCTGTCGTATCTGTCACGGGCGCAAGGCTCGTAGCACTCGGTTGTGTGGGTGTGCATTATCAGCACCTGCGGCTCGCCGTTCAGCTCTATTTCAAGGTACGGCTCTATTTCCGCCTGCTCCAAAAGGTAGTCTGTATCCTTGTCGGCGCTGTTTCTGAGCATGCCGCCGCCCGGGAGGTTTACAAACGTAGAGGACTCCTCATAAGAATAGGTCTTTCTTATTATCTGCCCGCCGTCCGATGAAAGCTCGTCGGGATAGGGCAGCTCCTCCGAAAGCGGCTCGTTTTCATCCTCCGGCTCCTCTGTCTCCTGCGGCGCCTCCTCAAGCCCCCAGCCGAGGCCGTTTGTTATCTGCATGAGCTTGCCGGAAAGATAGGAGTGAGAACCGGAGCCTGAGGTGTTTATTGTCTGATTGGCGGTTGCCTGATCGGGTGAGTCATGCTGCGCGGAGTTATCCTCCGGAGCGCTTATCCCCGCGGAGGCGTATGTAAGCCTTTCAAAGAACCCGTAAGGGCTGTCCGCACCCACAAAAAACGCCGCCGCTGCCACTGCGCTGAACGTGGCGAGCGCAAAAATTCCGCCCGCCAAAAACTCCGTGAGGCTTTTTCTCATGTTTGGCGCGCCGCCTGTGCCGTGCGGTGTGTGCAATTCTGAATCTTTCACTTAAAACCATCCTCTCTGTAATCCATATGTAAGCGGTTTGTAATATATGAAATGTAGACATTCAAGGCGCCGTGTGCTAAAATGAAATAAGCAGAAATACTATATAGAGAGGTACATAAGCGCTCATGTGTAACAAGCATAACCCCATCAAAAGAAAACTTTATTTGATTATTTCGCTCTGCGCATGCGCTGCAATCTGGTTTACCGGATGCGCAAACATCGTCCCCGCAGACTCTGATATTTCCGATATGACAATCACAACTGCCGAGCCGTCCGAAACAGCTCCCGCGNNGCCGAAACAACCGCCGTCACGGAGACGCCTGCAACAGAACCTGTGACCGAGCCCATGACGGAGGAAGTGACAGAACCTGTGACTGAGGAAGTGACCGAGCCTGTGACTGAGGAGGTGACACAAGAGTCAGCCGGCACATCGGTTTCCACGAACGAGACGCAGCCCGAGCAGACCGAAGAGGAGGACAACGTGGAGCAGGTTGACAGCGACTACTATTTTCAGAACGAGGACGACTACTTCTTCATAGTCAACAAGCAGCATTTTCTGCCGGAGGACTATGAGATAGAAACCGACTACGTTCAGGGAAGCTATGAAATGGAAAAGACTGCGGCGTATTATTGCAGGCAGATGATAGAGGCAGCCGCCGAGGACGGCATAAATTTAAAGGTCATCTCGGCCTACAGAACCGTGTCTTATCAGGAAAAGCTCTTTGAGCGCAACGTTCAGTCGAGAATGGATGGCGGAATGAGCTACGAAGAGGCGTACTATGACACCTCGATAAACATTGCGCCTCCGGGAGGAAGCGAGCACAACGCGGGACTTGCGGCGGACATCGTCACCGAGGACGATTGGGACACATACACCGGCTTTGAGGACACGGAGGAGTTCGCGTGGCTTTCGGAGCATGCCGCCGAGTACGGATTCATAATGAGATATCCTAAGGGCAAGGAGGACATAACCGGCTACATATACGAGCCGTGGCACTACAGGTATGTCGGGGTTAAGTATGCCGCCGACGTCGCTCAAAGCGGACTTTGCCTTGAAGAGTACTTTGACAAGTACTATCCTGGCTGGTCTGACGAGCAGTAAAGAATTTTAAAACACAAAAATCAGAGAGGACACCTTCAAGATGAACATAGCATTTTTTCTCACGCTGAAAAAGGACGTCGCCTATTTGTATGACGATTACACCATACGCCAGTCGCTTGAAAAGATGAAATTCCACGGATACTCATCAATACCGGTGATATCCCGAACGGGCGAGTACGTATCAACAGTGACCGAGGGGGACTTCCTTTGGTACATGTTAGACCAAAGCGTGCTTGAGGAGGACGGCGGAGTGTCGATTTACGACGCCGAGGATTTAAGGCTGAGAGACATACTCCGAAAGAACAGAGTCACCGCCGTGAGGATAACCGCCACCATGGATGAGCTGTACGAGCTTGCGATGAACCAAAACTTTGTCCCCGTGACCGACGACGAGGGAATATTTATAGGCATAGTCACAAGAAAGAACATCATAAAATACTTTGTGGCAAGCCGCACGGGGGAAAGCGTCCCCGCCCTTTCAAAGCAAGTATAGCCCCGCGGGCATAAAAAAGCGGTCGGAACGAGTAAGGCGCCTGCGAATTTATTTATATCCTTTGTGTATGTCGCAAGCGCGGAAAATGTCGCATAAATCAGGCTTTGCCCACATTTAATGCGGCGTTAATCAGTGCTTTAAACAAAATTATATTAAATTAAATGTGCATGATTCACAATTTTAAAGCAGTCACAAACATAATTCATTGACAATTATTCTTCTTGGCGCTATAATATATTTGCTATATTTGATGGCGAAAGCGTATCAGACTTTGCCGGCAGGCGCTGCCTGTATGTGATCGTCGTAATTGTTTAATACAATTAAAAATTTAATCCGAATAGGGGGATTATTAAAATGAAAAGATTTGTTTCATTGGCGCTTGTAGTCGCGATTGTAGCTGTAGCGTTCGTATCCTGCGGTTTGGTTTATCCCAACGCCGGCACATATACCGACGAATACAAGACAACCGTTATCGAGATCGGCGCATACGATGAGGAAACCGAGTCCGGAACAATGTCTGTTGTCAACAGCTTAAACGACGACATCAACTACACCGGAACCTACACTCTTGAAGAGAACGATCCTGATGTATCGAGCATACTCGTGTTCACCACTTCAGACGGACAGGTAATTGAGTATCTTTACGATGTCACCATGGACGTTTTGCAGGACCTCGAGTCCCAGATCATCTACTACGGTCCTAACGCTGTAGTTGTAGATCCCGAGGATGTTCAGGCCGGATTTGATGCGCTTTTGGGCAACAACGACGACGAAGACGCTGAGACAACAGAGGCTGCCGATGCTGAGACAACAGAGGCTGCTGACGGTGAGGACGCCGCAGAATAATCAGGCGCTCGAACTACTGAATTAAAATTGAAAAAACACCGGCTCGTATGGGTCGGTGTTTTTTTTGCGCTCATAGGCACTTGGCATTACGTAAGATGCGCATGAAATGCATATATGAGGACACACGAATGAACCATGTCATCGTGCACACGAATGAACCGTGTCATCGTGCACACGCATTAACTGCGTCATACGTGCACACATAGCCTGCGTATACGCGCATGCCGGCATAAGGATGAATATAAAAAAATCGCCGCCGCACTCACATAACGAGCGCGGCGGCATATATGCACCTGAGCGCTTATTTACATCTTTGCGCGGTCCTTTGCGCGCTGAACATTTGATAGCGTCTTTTTGCGAAGCCTTATCGACTTTGGCGTCACCTCGACAAGCTCGTCGTCCGCTATAAATTCAAGGCTGTCCTCAAGGCTGAGTATCTTGGGCGGAACAAGCCTGAGCGCATCGTCGCTGCCGCTTGCACGGGTGTTGGTCAGGTGCTTTTTCTTGCACACGTTCACAACGATATCCCCTGCTTTCGGAGACGCTCCGACTATCATTCCCTCGTAAACCTGAACGCCCGCTCCGATGAACAAAACGCCTCTTTCCTGAGCGTTGTAAAGGCCGTATGTTACAGCCTCGCCCGTTTCAAACGCAACCAAAGAGCCGTTTGAACGCCTCGGGATATCTCCCTTATACGGCTCGTAGTCGTAAAACACCGCGCTCATTATTCCCTCGCCCTTTGTGTCGGTCAAAAACTCGTTTCTGTAACCGAAAAGACCTCTTGAGGGGACGTGGAATATAACCCTCATTCTTGAGCCGAGCGGAGTCATGGAGACCATTTCCGCCTTGCGTGAGCCCATCTTCTCGATTACCGCGCCGACGCATCCCTCCGGAACATCGACAACAAGCTCCTCCACAGGCTCGCAAAGCACCCCGTCTATCTCCCTGTACAGCACCCTCGGCGTTGAAACTCCAAGCTCGTAGCCCTCTCTGCGCATGTTCTCTATGAGTATTGAAAGGTGCATCTCTCCCCTGCCCGCAACCTTAAAGGAATCTGTTGAATCAGTTTCGGTCACGCGGAGTGAAACGTCCTTTAAAAGCTCCTTAAAGAGCCTTTCTCTTATATGCCTTGATGTGACGAACTTGCCCTCGCGTCCTGCGAAGGGCGAATCGTTTACCGAGAACGTCATCTCGACAGTCGGCTCGCTTATCTTCACGAACGGCAGCGGCTCGTACTTTGATATGTCGCAGATGGTGTCGCCTATGGTTATGTTCTCTATGCCGCTTATGCAGACTATGTCTCCTACGGTTGCGCTCTCGGCAGGCACCCTCTCAAGTCCCGCTATCTGATAAAGCGTGACCACCTTTCCGCGGTACTCCTTCTTTGTGCCGTGGTAGTCGCCTATTATGACTTCCTCGTTGACGTGCACCGTTCCACGCTCTATCTTTCCTATGGCTATTCTTCCGATGTACTCGTTATAATCTATGGACGATACAAGAAGCTGAAGCGGCTCCTGAGGTTCGCCCTGCGGCGCGGGGATGTATTCTATTATCTTGTCAAAGAGCGGCACTAAGTCCACTCCCGGCTCGTCCTGCGACAAGGATGCGGTTCCGTCCCTTCCGGAGCAGAACAGTATCGGCGAATCGAGCTGCTCGTCTGATGCGTTTAAATCCATCAGCAGCTCATAGCACTCGTCTATTACCTCGTTTACTCTTGCGTCGGGGCGGTCGATCTTGTTTATTACTATTATCACTCTGTGTCCTAAGTCCAAAGCATGCTGCAATACAAATCTCGTCTGCGGCATGGGTCCCTCCGCAGCATCGACAAGCAGTATAACTCCGTCAACCATCTTGAGTATGCGCTCAACCTCGCCGCCGAAGTCCGCGTGTCCGGGCGTATCGACTATGTTTATCTTTATGTCTTTGTACATCACCGACGTGTTCTTTGCAAGTATGGTTATTCCCCTCTCACGCTCTATGGCGTTGGAGTCCATCACTCTCTCGTTTACCNNGCGCGGAATGTTCCGCTCTGCTTGAGCATGGCGTCTACAAGCGTCGTCTTTCCGTGGTCAACGTGCGCTATTATTGCAACGTTTCTTAAATCGTTACGTACCAAGTTACTTCCTCTTTTCTGCTGATTTGCTCAAAAACCTTTCGAGCGTTTTGTGCATATATACTAATTTTTACCCATAGTGTATTATATCCTGTCCGGCGTCAGAAATCAATAGCCAAATCAAACAACATAAAAACACGCATAGCGGCATAAAATATTGATTTTAGACTATTTTAAAAGCTCCGCTCACAATTTTAGGTGGTCAAATCCTTAACTATCTCGCTTGCGATGACTATTCCCATCGCGGCGGGGGCAAACGCTATGGATGCCGGCGGCGTCCTTCCCGATCCGCTCTCGTCCGAAACCTGCTCTGACGGCGTGAGCGGCTGCTCATCGGAGTACACGACCTTGAGCGAGTCTATGCCCTTGCGTCTCAGCTCGTATCTTACGCGCCTTGCAAGTCCGCACACCGAGGTCTTATAAATATCCGCAACCTTAAATTTTGTCGGGTCAAGCCTGTTTCCCGCCCCCATTGCGCTTATTATCCTGACCCCTGCGGCTTTGGCGCGGCATATAAGCTCGATTTTCGATTGAATGGTGTCTATGCAGTCTGCAACGTAGTTAAACCGCGTCAGCGGGTAGCTGTCGGCATTTTCGGGCGTGTAAAAGACGGGCTGCTCAAATACCTGTATCTGCGGGTTTATATCCCTCAGGCGCTCGGCCATAGCCGATGTTTTAAGCATCCCTGTGGTGCTGTCAAGCGCGATTATCTGGCGGTTTCGGTTTGTAAGGCTCACCCTGTCGCTGTCGAAAAGAGTTATGCACCCTACGCCGCACCTTGCAAGCATTTCCGCAACGTATCCTCCTACGCCGCCGACTCCGAACACGCACACATGCGCGTCCCGCAGCTTTTGCATGGCATCCCCGCCCAAAAGCGCCCTTGTCCTTGAAAATAGCTCGTCGTTGTACACTTGCTGCCGCCTCCTGCATGGTTTGATAGAGCAATTATAGCACACACCGCTGCTCAGTGGCAAACAAAATCTATCATGCCACGGCAAACAAAAAATCTATCTTGCCACGGCAAACAAAAATCGCTCATGCCATGGCAAACAAAATCTCTCGTGCCATTACAAATATAATCCGCCGCGCGGGCGTTTTGGCATGCTGATATGCCGAAGCAAATTTGCTTTAGAGCGTTTTTAAGCATTTTGCAGACAAAACACCCCTCGGAAAAATCCGAAGGGCGTTTTTTTGTCTGATAAATCTGCATTTTTTTGGCGCATTGCGGGCTTTACGCAGCCTGCTCCGGGGGAGCTATCCCTGATAGAAGCCGTTTGCGCTCATGAACGCATAGATTTTTTCGCCGTGCTGCTGTTCCTCCGACTGGATATGGTTGAGCATCTTTCTCGCTGACGGGTCGCAGAACTCGAACACGCTTGTGTCGTAGAGCGACGACGCATGCTTTTCCATTGCAAGCATATCGCTCAGCAAAAACTTGTCGATATTTCTTGACGACTCGTCGTTGTAGCAGACCTTTTTGCAAAGGCTGTTGTTTTCGCCGCTCAGGCCCGTGGGAGCCTTAGGGACGGTTCCCGAGAGCATGGCGTTGATGGTGTTCAGGTGATTTTGCTCACATGTCGCCATCTGTGAAAACAGCTCCTTCAGCTCGGCGGAGCATGCCTCCTTTGAGTACTTGTTGTACTTGTCTCGGCAGAGCGTTTCCTGACCCGCCAAGTCCTTTAAAAGTCCCGTTTCCTTTTGGGTAAGTGTCATAACAACATCTCCTTTTTATAAGATGTCATTATTATCCCCACGAATTTTCGTGATTATACCCGCGCAATCAGTTTATCTTGTCCACGTCATAAGGAGTGGTCTGGTATACAAAGTAGTTGAGCCAGTTTGAATACAGCAAATTTGCATGCGCACGCCACTTCACAACCGGCTGCTTTGTGTCGTCGTCGTTCGGGAAGTAGTTTTCCGGCACCGCTATGTCTATTCCCTTTGCCTTATCCCTGAAGTACTCCTTTGCAAGCGTGTCACGGTCGTACTCGGAATGTCCGGTTATGAATATCTGCTTGCCCTCGTTGGTCATGCATGCATACACGCCGGTTCGAGGTCCCGTCGCAAGTATTTTAAGCTCCTTGACAGCCTCCACGTCCTTTATATCGACGGTGGAATTGCGCGAATGGGGCGCATAAAACACGTCGTCAAAGCCGCGAAACAGTATCGGGTTTTTATAATCGACGGTGTGCTCAAACACGCCGAACAGCTTTTTGTCAAGCAGTTTCTTCTTTATTCCGAAGTGGTAGTACAGTCCCGCCTGTGCACCCCAGCATATGTGGAAGGTGGAGTGAACGTGGGTTTTGCTCCATTCGAATATCTTACAAAGCTCCTCCCAATACTCGACCTGCTCAAACTCAAGGTGCTCCACCGGCGCTCCGGTTATTATCATGCCGTCAAAGCGCTCGTCCTTCACATCGTCAAAGGTCTTATAAAACGAAAACAGGTGCTCTGCGGAGGTGTTTTTTGACTCGTGGCTCACGGTATGCATAAGCTCCATCTCAACCTGCAAGGGGGTGTTTCCCAAAAGCCTTGCAAGCTGTGTTTCCGTCTCGATCTTTGTCGGCATGAGGTTTAGTATGAGTATTCTCAGCGGGCGTATATCCTGCGTCATAGCCCTTGTCTGGGTCATGACGAATATGTTTTCCGACGCCAAGGTTTTTGCCGCGGGCAAAGAGTTTGGTATTTTAATCGGCATTTAACCGTTTTCCTTTCATTCTAAGGCACGCAAGCGGCTTGAGCCGGCGTATGCCGGCTCAAATCGCATCGAGTGCCTGCTTAATATCATCTATCAAATCCTGCGCGTTTTCTATTCCGCAGGAAAGCCTTACGAGGTCGGCGGACACTCCCGCGGCCTCAAGCTCTTCATCGTTCATCTGCCTGTGGGTTGCGCTTGCGGGGTGCAGGCAGCATGTTCTCGCATCCGCAACGTGGGTTTCTATGGCGCAGAGTTTAAGGTGCTTCATGAAGTTTTCGGCAGCCTTTCTTCCGCCCTTTACGCCAAAGCTCACAACTCCGCAGGAGCCGTTAGGCAGGTACTTTTTGCAAAGCTCATGGTCTACATTGCCCTCAAGGTCGGGATAGAACACCCAGCTGATCTTGTCGCAGGACTCCAAAAACTTTGCAACCGCCAGTGCGTTCTCGCAGTGGCGCTTCATTCTCACGTGCAGGCTCTCAAGCCCGAGGTTCAAAAGATATGCGCTGAACGGCGAAGGCGTTGAGCCGAAGTCCCTCATAAGCTGTGCGGTTGCTTTGGTGATGTATGCTCCCCCGTTGCCGAACCTTGTGGCGTAGGTTATGCCGTGGTAGCTCTCGTCGGGAGTTGTAAGTCCGGGGAACTTATCCGCATGCGCCATCCAATCAAACCTGCCGGAATCGACTATGCATCCGCCGACGCAGGAGCCGTGTCCGTCCATGTACTTTGTGGTGGAGTGGGTGACTATATCCGCGCCCCATTCAAACGGGCGGCAGTTTACGGGTGTGGCAAAGGTGTTGTCCACTATGAGCGGGACGCCATGCCTGTGAGCCGCAGCGGCAAAGCGCTCTATATCAAACACCCTCAGCGCGGGGTTTGCAATCGTTTCGCCGAAAACAGCCTTTGTGTTTGGCTTGAACGCCGCCTCAAGCTCCTCGTCCGTGCAGTCGGGCGCAACAAACGTAAAGTCTATGCCCATCTTTTTCATCGTGACGGCAAAGAGGTTAAAGGTTCCGCCGTATATTGACGACTCTGCGACGACGTGGTCGCCCTCGTTGGCTATGTTGAACACCGCAAAGAAGTTTGCCGCCTGTCCGGAGGAGGTGAGCATCGCAGCCGTTCCGCCCTCAAGCTCGCATATTTTCTTTGCAACCATGTCGCAGGTGGGGTTTTGAAGCCTTGAGTAGAAGTAGCCCTCCGCCTCAAGGTCAAAAAGCTTGCCCATGTCCTCGCTTGTCGCATACTTAAAGGTAGTGGACTGAATTATAGGTATCTGGCGCGGCTCGCCGTTTGCGGGAGTGTATCCGCCCTGAACGCATTTTGTTTCTATTCTTGTGTTGTCCGGTTTGTTATTTACCGCATTTGACATATTGATAAGCGCACCTTTCTTGTACTTGTGTGTGAATGTTCAGACGGTCTGTCTCCAGCCCCTTGTGTCGGGACGCTTGCCCCACTGTATGCCGGTAAGCTCATCGTAAAGCTTTTGAGTCAGCTCGCCTATTTTTCCGTCGCCTATTACGAACACCTCGTCCTTATAGCGGAGCTTTCCGACAGGAGATACAACCGCGGCGGTTCCCGTTCCGAACACCTCTTCAAGCGTTCCGTTATGTGCGGCGGCAATCAGCTCGTCTACAGATATTCTTCTCTCCTCGACGTCGTAGCCCCAGTCCCTGCAAAGGGTCAGAACGGAGTCACGTGTGATTCCGGGGAGTATTGAGCCGTTGAGCATAGGTGTGACAACCTTGCCCGCAATCTTGAACACTATGTTCATAGCGCCGACTTCCTCTATGTACTTTCTCTCGACTCCGTCAAGCCAGAGAACCTGAGAATAACCGTCGTCGTGCGCCTTTACCTGAGCAGCTAAGGATGCGGCATAGTTTCCGCCCGTCTTGGCGTAGCCGATTCCGCCTCTTACCGCTCTTACGTACTCATCCTCTATCCATATTCCCACAGGAGCAAGTCCGCTCTCGTAGTATGCTCCGGAGGGAGAAAGTATAACCATGAACAAATAGCTGCTTGAAGGAGCAACGCCGAGATGCGGTTCCGTAGCTATGATGAAGGGTCTTATGTAAAGTGAGGTTCCCGGCTCGTCGGGTATCCAGTCCCTATCGACGTCAACAACCGTCTTTATCGCCTGAACAAAGTCCTCTTCCGGTATTTTGGGTATGCAAAGTCTTGCGTTTGAGTTGTTTGCACGCTTTGCGTTCATATCCGGTCTGAAAAGATACACTTCGCCGTTGTCGCCCTTATATGCCTTCAAGCCCTCGAACATGGTCTGTCCGTAGTGGAACACCATTGCCGCAGGTGAAAGGGTGATATTGTGAAAAGGTTCAATCCTTGCGTCGTGCCAGCCCTGACCCTCGTCATAGTTCATTATGAACATGTGGTCGGTGAAGATGTGTCCGAAACCGAGCTTTTCACCCTCTGCGGGCTTTTTCTTAGGGTTTTGGGTGCGTTCGATTTTGATGTTAAGCATTTTTATCAGCTCCTAAACTTATTTATAATTATATCCGGTCTCAAGTGCCTTGAGGTTATAAGAAAGCATGTCTGCGTGCTTTGCGGAGACGACCTTTTCAAGCGCGCTCTTTATGTCGTCAAAGCTGACAACAGACGTCTGTCTAATCATTTTACCCATCATAATCATATTTGCAAGAGTGGGTATTCCGGCATCCGATGCAAGCTTTGTCGCAGGTATATAGAACACGTCTACGTCCTCTCTTTGCACCTTGCGGTCTATCAATGCGGAATCGACGAATATTTTTGAGCCGGGTACAGCCGCGTTTTCGTATTTGTCGAGCGACGGCAGGTTCATTACAACAAGTATGTCCGGATTTGATACTATCGGTGAGCCGACAGGCGTGTCAGAGATAATTACGGAGCAGTTGGCGGTTCCGCCTCTCATCTCCGGACCGTATGAGGGGAGCCAGCTTATCTGCTTTCCCTCCAAGAGTCCCTTATACGCCAAAAACTTTCCCGCAAACAGTATTCCCTGTCCGCCGAAGCCCGCTATGAGAATCTGAGTATACGCCATATCAGTTTTCCTCCTTATTTGCGGATCTGTCCTTGTAAACGCCCAAAGGATAGTAGGGAATCATATGTGTGTCTATCCACTCCATAGCCTTAGAGGGCGTCATGCCCCAGTTCGTAGGGCAGGAGGAGATGACCTCTACAAGTGAAAAGCCCTTGCCGTTTATCTGGTTCTCAAACGCCTTTTTGATCGCCTTTTTGGCGCTCATGACGTTCTTGACGTTGTTAACGGCAACTCTTTCGATATACTCCGGACCGTCAAGCGAGGACAAAAGCTCGCAGACCTTTATCGGGTAGCCGACGGTTTTTACATCTCTGCCGTAAGGAGAGGTCTGAGTCACCTGTCCGGGCAAAGACGTAGGAGCCATCTGTCCGCCTGTCATTCCGTATATTGCGTTGTTTATGAATATAACAGTTATGTTTTCGTTTCTTGTGGCGGCGTGGACGGTTTCAGCCATGCCTATAGATGCGAGGTCGCCGTCGCCCTGATAGGTAAAGATGATGTTTTGCGGCATTGCCCGTTTAAGTCCGGTTGCCACGGCGGGCGCTCTTCCGTGAGCAGCCTCAACCATGTCGCAGGAGAAGTAATTGTACGCCATAACCGCGCATCCGACGGGAGCCACTCCGACGGTACTTCCCAGTATTCCTAAATCGTCTATCGCCTGAGCTACAAGCCTGTGCACTATGCCGTGCGTGCAGCCGGGGCAGTAATGAAGGGGCGCATCGGTGAGCGCCTTAGGCTTTTCAAATACAACCATCAGTCGTTGCCTCCCATCAAATCGTCAATAGTTTTAAGTATCTGCTCGGGAGAAGGTATCATGCCGCCTACTCTTGAGCAAAGGACAACCGGCTTTGCACATTCTTCGCTCAGCCTTATATCCTCTATCATCTGTCCCATGGAAAGCTCCACCGAGATAAACGCTTTTACTTTCTTTGCAGCCTCGGCTATCTGCTTTTTGGGGAAGGGCCAAAGCGTTATCGGCCTTATCATGCCGACCTTTACTCCCTTTGCCCTTGCGGCGGTGATTGCGTTTTTAGCCACTCTTGCCGCGATGCCGAACGCCACTATGCAGTACTGCGCATCGTCCATGAGGTACTCCTCGCATATCACTTCGTTTTCCTCGACAGCATGGTATCTTTCAAATCTCTCAAGGTTCTTTTGCTCAAGCTCCTCGGGGACAAGATACAGTGAGTTTATGATGTTGTGCTCTCTTACGCCCTTTGTTCCCGTAACAGCCCAGGGCTTGTCTATGTGGTGCTCGCAAGGCTCCGGCAAAACAACCGGCTCCATCATCTGTCCTATGGTTCCGTCCGCAAGTATCATGGCGGGTATGCGGTATTTGTCCGACAAATCAAACGCCTTTGCCGTGAAGTCCGCCATTTCCTGCACGGATGCGGGAGCTAAAACTATCAGGCGGTAGTCGCCGTGTCCGCCGCCCTTTGTTGCCTGGAAGTAATCCGACTGCGAGGGCTGTATTCCGCCCAAGCCCGGTCCGCCTCTTTGCACGTTGACTATGAGCGCCGGAAGGTCGGAGCCGGCAAGGTATGATATGCCCTCCTGCTTTAATGACACTCCGGGGCTTGACGACGATGTCATAGCCCTGAGGCCTGCGCTTGAAACTCCGTATATCATGTTGATGGCGGCAATTTCGCTCTCCGCCTGCAAAAACGTTCCGCCTATTTTCGGCATCCTCTTGGCCATGTATGCCGCAACCTCTGTCTGGGGCGTGATGGGATATCCGAAATAGTGACGGCATCCGGCTCTTATCGCCGCTTCGGCAATAGCCTCATTGCCTTTCATAAGTACCTTTTCTGCCATGTTATCAGTCCTTTCAATCTGCTATTTTTCAACGGTTATAACGCAGTCGGGGCACATCGTGGCACAAAATGCGCATCCTATGCACTTAGACTGATCTGTTATCTGTGCGGGAGAATGTCCCTTTTTGTTAAGTCTGTCCCGAGCTATCACGAGTATCTTTTTGGGGCAGGCATCAACGCAAAGTCCGCATCCTTTGCACAAGTCCTCATTAAAAGTTACCTTTGCCATCAAAACATCTCCTTAATTTATATCAAAATATCTCTTTTGAAGCGTCATGGGGAAAACGTCCGTCATCTTGAGCATTTTTGCAACGCTGTGCTCAGCCGACGTAAACAGCACCGGCAGTCCGGACATTTCGGACAGCCTGTGCGCCTCGTAAGCGCTGTCGAAAACGATCTTGGGCGTAGTTTCTCTGCCCAGATTTGTGTTGTTGACTATGGCCGTAAACGGGAGCGAGCATGCAAGCTCAATTTCCCGCATAACCTCAAGCGCAGCGCCGGCATCCGGCGTCAGCGGCCTTAAAAAGTTGACGACAAACACCATCTCATAGTCGTTTTCCTCAAGTATATAAGGCGAAAACCTGCCCAAAGCATACGCTCCCCTGTCGTCTCCGCCTATGTCCATCACCGCATGCCTTGAGCGGTTTTCCACCACTCCGTACAGTGCGGAGGGGAGCGCGGGGAGGTCTACGTTTGAGTTTGCAAACTCCGGCGATATGATATCTATCCCCATAGCCCTCAAAACGTCCTCGCTGTCCTTGGTTCTGAAGTATGGATTGACTATGTCAAGGTCCGCTATTACCACGTCCTTGCCCTGTTTTTTCAGGTGCTCGGCGTAGTTGACGGCGATATTCGTCTTTCCGCTTCCGTAATGCCCCGCAAACAAGGTCACTCTTTTAGTTCTCATTCTAAAAAGCCTCTCCTGATGTATACGCAAACCCGCCTAAAGGCATAGCGCCTCAAGGCGGGGATACCCTTTAAACCAACGCGCATCCCTCAAGCCGCATCCGCCCGAAAGCTCCGCCTCAAATTGCAGCAGATCAGGCAAGGGCGGCATGTGGCTATGGTTTTGCGCCTGCTTTCATGCTTTACAGTGGTATTTTAACACGCCCCGCTGCCGATGTCAACAAATACAGCCTGTAAACTGTATGCAAAAGCATCAAAGCTCGTTTCTCTTTATCTTTCCGCTTATCGTTTTGGGAAGCTCATCCCTGAACTCTATGATTCTCGGGTACTTGTAAGGTGCGGTGTGGCTCTTTACGTAGTTTTGGATTTCCTTTTTAAGCTCTTCGCTCGGGACTGTGCCCTTAGTCAAAACTATGCTTGCCTTTACAACCTGACCTCTTATCTCATCGGGAACGCCCGAAACTCCGCACTCAAGCACGTAAGGCAGCTCCATGAGCACGCTTTCGATCTCGAACGGACCGATTCTGTAGCCGGACGACTTGATGACATCGTCGATTCTTGAAACGTAGTAATAATATCCGTCCTCATCGCGCCATGCGGTGTCGCAGGTGTGATAAAGTCCGTCATGCCAGCACTCTGCTGTTCTCTGCGGGTCTCTGTAGTACTCCTTGAAGAGTCCGCAGGGCACCTCCTTGTCGGTGTGGATAACTATCTCTCCCACCTCGCCGGGGCCGCAGGGCTTTCCGTCCGGATCGACGATGTCCACATCAAACTGAGGCGTGGGCTTGCCCATGGAACCGAGCTTGGGCGCCATGCCGTTGAGGNNTCGGTCTGTCCGAAGCCCTCCATTATCTGAAGTCCCGTGTTCTGTGCGAACTGCTTTGAAACCTCGGGGTTGAGCGCCTCGCCGGCGGTGGTCATGTTCTTTATCGAAGAGAGATCGTACTTTGAAAGATCCTCTTTTATCATCATTCTGAGCATTGTCGGAGGTGCGCAGAAGGTGGTTATATTGTACCTTGCAAACATCGGGAGGATGTCGTGGGCGTCGAACTTNNCAGAAGGTGGTGATGTGGTACTTGGCAAACATGGGCAGGATGTCGTGGGCGTCGAACTTGTCAAAGTCGTATACAAACACAGCGCCCTCGCACAGCCACTGTCCGTAGAGCTTGCCCCAAAGGGACTTGCCCCAGCCGGTGTCCGAGATTGTGAGGTGCAGTCCGTCGCGCTGGCAGCAGTGCCAGTACTTTGCGGTGACATAGTGACCCAAAGCGTAGGTGTGAGCATGCTCAGCCATCTTGGGGTTGCCGGTTGTGCCGGATGTGAAGAACATCAGCGCGGCGTCGTTTCCGCATGAGCAGTCCTGCGGACGCTCGAACTTTCCGGTAAACAGCGGGTATTCGTTGTTGAAGTCGTGCCATCCCTCGCGGCAGCCGTTCACCATTATCAGGTGCTTTACGCTCGGGCACTGAGCAGCCGCCCTTTGAGCGATTTCCGCGGTGTCGCCGTCCGCAGTGCAGACGAGCGCCGTGACTCCCGCAGCATCAAAGCGGTATACAAAGTCGTGCTCTTTGAGCTGATTTGTGGCGGGGATAGCTATTGCGCCGAGCTTGTGGAGGGCAACCATGCAGAACCAGAACTGATAATGCCTCTTCAGGACAAGCATTACCCTGTCGCCCTTCTTTATTCCCAGCGATTTAAAATAGTTTGCCACCTGATTGGAAGCTCTCTTTATATCCTTAAAGGTAAAGTTGCGCTCGACGTGGTGCTTATCCACATGGAGCATTGCAAGCTTGTCGGGGTATTTATCCGCAATCGCGTCTACTATGTCAAAACCGAAGTTAAAGGTGTCGGTGTTTTTGAAGTGGATTTCCTTGAGGTGTCCCTGCTCATCCTCAACGGCGTCTATAAACTTTTCGCAGCAAATGAGCTTTTCGGACTTGCCCGCCTGGATGATGTTTTCACGCACAACCTCCTCGCGGGTCTCCTCGCCGGGGAGAACTACAGCCACGAACGTGCAGTCCGCGCCGTCAACTGCGATCATTCCGTGAGGCGTCGAGGAGTTGTAATAGATGCTGTCGCCCTCATGCAAAACTTCTGTGTGCTCGCCGACCTGAACCTTGAGGCTTCCGCTTATGACAAGGTCAAACTCCTGTCCGCTGTGGGTGGTGAGGTGAATTGGCTGATTCTGCTGCGCCGCGGAGTACTCATACTTTACCCAATACGGCTCTGCGATCTTGCCCTTGAACCTTGGGGCGAGGTTGGATATGTCTATTCCCTGCTCCTTAGCGGTCTTTTGACCCATGCCCTTTCTCGTGACGGTATAGGATGTGAGCCTTGCGGCGTTATTTCCCTCGATGAGGTCGGTAAGATCGACGTCAAAGGCGAGCGCGCACTTGTGTATAAAAGTAAAGGGCATATCGGCTTCGGCATCCTCGTACTCTAAATACTCCGCCTCGCTGACCTCTGTCTTTTGCGCCATCTCCTGCGGAGTCCAGCCCATAATTTCGCGCATTTCCTTTATACGTCTCGCGATATCGGCAAGTCTTGTCTGTGAATTTGTCGGCATAACAATGCTCCTTTCAGATTCTTAACAAATTTTAAGCGTTTTATTGACAGACCGATGTTTTCCGGTGAAAAACAAAAAGGCCCGTCTCAAAAATTACTTTGAGACGAGCCATGAAATCAAGACCCGCGGTACCACTCAAATTGCGCTAAAAAGCGCCGCTCAGGCTCTATCAAGCCTTATACATTAACGCAGTAGTCACGTAAGACGCCTACCCGCCAAAAAGGCGATCGGATCTTATGCTCGGAAGTGATGGGACAAATCTTACATCTGCCGGCTCGCACCGTACCCGGCTCGCTTAAAATGCTTTATAGAAATTATCCGTCTTCGTCATCGCATTTAACGTTTCTGATTATATCAAAGCCTGCCGCGGTTGTCAAGCCGTTGTTTGCAACAATAATTCAGTGATTTAGCACATCATCACTGTGCAGGTTTTCCAAGCTGATCTTTGTCCATGCCGAGCTTAAACATCTTATTTGCGTTTTTCCACAGTATCTGCTCAAGCTCGTCTTCGCTCAAATCCAGCTTGAAAAGCCGCTCAAGCTCCCCCGCAGGCTCCCACATGGGAAAGTCGGTGCCGAACATGACCTTATCGGCGCCGTAGCTGCGTATTATGCGCAGGGCGTCCTCTGGCGTGAGCGCATAGAGGCTTGAGGAGCAGTCCGCATAAAAGTTGTCATGCCCGCTAAGCATCTCGCATGCGCTTTCCCACACGGAGTACCCGCCAAGGTGCGCGCCTATGAATTTTAAGTCTGTGAATATCTCAAGAAGCGGTTTAAGGCGGTTTGGGTTGGAGTTGTCAAAGCGCGAATCTCCGGTGTGTAAAAGAACCGGCACGCCCTCCCGCTCGCATATCTCGTATATTTTTAAGCACCTGTAGTCGTCGAGCTTAAAGCCTTGAATGTCAGGGTGGAGCTTTACTCCCCTCAGGCCCAGATCCAAAAGGCGGCGCATGTCCCCCTCGAGGTCGTCGCTGTCCGGGTGAAGTGTCCCGAGACCCGCAAACATATCCCCGCACTCCGCGGCTTCCGAGGCTATAAACTCGTTTATGGAGCGCGTCTGAGACGGCTTTGTCGCGACGGAGAATATTATCGACTTGGTTATTCCCGCCTCTCGGGCAAGCCTTTTTATTGTCTGCGCCCTGCCGTCAAACCTGACCGGCAGGTTGTAAAACTTGCTTATGCTGTCCGACGCCTTTTGCGCTATCTTGTCGGGATACACGTGGCAGTGGCAGTCAACTATCTTATATGCCTTTTCCGCTCTCATGCGTCAAGCGCTCCTTTCAGCTCCTCATCGCACGGCAGCAGCCACGGCGCATCCTTGTCGGACGGCGTGCCCAAAGAGCTGTCATAGGTCGCCTTGGGACCTATGAGCGACGGATAAAGGGGCATTCTGCTCGGCATGATGAGAAACTTTTGCAGCACGGCGTTCTGATCCATGCCCCAGATTCTCAGAACATGCTCGCCGGACTCGAGGTGAACATCTGTCTGCACACGCCTTCCGCCCTGTTCAATAGATGCAAACCATCCTCCGCTCACTCCCGAAATATAGCCCTCGCCCTGAATATTTACAACCTTGATTTCTCCGCCGTCGAGCTGAACGCCGACATTGAGGTGTGTGCCGTGGTCGAAAGAGACGTTGTTGCCCTGACCGACGCACAAAACGAGCTTATAGTCGCCAGACTCGGGCACGCCCGACTCGGGCACTTTGACCGCATAGTCAAGCCATGGGCCGCATCCCGCCTCAAAAGGCTCGGTGCAGGTGTTGAGCATTTTCATGGAAACCTTTGACTTGCCGTAGCCGTCAAGCTTTGTCCAGCGAACGCCGCAGCTGTCGCCCTTGTCAAAGTACCCGTCCGCGTTGATCGCCGCTATGCCGTTTGACATAAAGTGCGTTTTATCCTTTTTCGCCGAGGTATCGACGATCTTCACGCCTGCGACGACGGTGACCGAGGCGTCGTCCGACTCTATTTTAACGGACGCCGTGCAATCATAGCTTACCTTTGACCAGTCAACCCTCACGCTGACGCTGTGGGCATACGTATACTCGCCCTCAAGTGCGCCGTCTGTCATCAAAAAGCCGCACTCGGGAGTTATCCTGTACTTTACGGGTTTGTCGGAGCTGTTGGTGAGGTTTATAACATACGTCTGTCTCTCGCTCGACTCAAAATCGGGAAGGGTAAGCGTTCCGTTTGATATGCCCTCCTGACGTCCGGCGACGTCAACTATCATGCCTCCGTCCGGCTTTGCGCAAACATGCTCCGGCTCTATCTTTATTGCGGAAACGCCGTTCCAGCTCGAATAGTTCATATGCGCCTGCGCGGTCACCCTGCCGAGTATGGGGTCGTCATAGGTGCGGCAGTAGTCGGGCGACGCTATCATCATGCCGTACCACTTGTTGACGCCGTTTAAGTCCTCGCCCAGGGCGTTATACTCGGCTGTCAGCTCCTCGTCAAGTTTTAAGTACTTTTCGACAAGCTCGGAAAGCTTATTTGCAACGGTCGATCCCCTGCCGGCATAAAGCTTGTTAAGCGCGCTCAGTATCTGTATTCTCACAACGTTTGCGCTTGCAACCGCCGGATAGTATACAAGCTGATAGAACTGCTCGTACCTGCACGAATCCTTTGTGATCTTTTCGCGCAGGCTGTTCGCCCTTTTAATTATGCTGTTTACGAGCTTTAAGCAGTCGGCCGCCGCATCATAGTGCAAAACGCTGTAGCTGCAATCTCCTTCGCTCTTGAGCGTTTCGGGCTTGCACACGCCGTTCAGCCATGCATAGTCCTCCAGCAGCGACGCTATGGTTTCCATGTCGCCCTCGGCAAGCGCATGCTCCGCCCCGAACACCTCGCGAATCCAGTTTCTTATGTATCCTTCGGTGTTGTTGGGGTTTGATATGCCGTACTTATCAAAATCATATGCCAAGTCCATGAAGTAGCTCAGCGGCAGCTCCATCGGTCTTAAATCGCCGACGTTCACTATCCATGCATCGTCTATGCCGTACTCGTACGCCTGCGTAAGGTTTTCCCACGAGCGCTGAAGCGGCATGGTGTTTATCCACATGGACGTTTTAGGACTTCCCACATAGTCAAAGTGGTAGTAAAGTCCCCAGTTGTACTCATCCTTTTGTCCAAGCTCCGGCAAGGTGCGCAGGTAGCCGTTGTTGTCCTCGCAGAGCATGACTATTCTGCCCGTGTCCGCGCCCAAAAGTCCCGCAACCTCCGGGTCGTCGCGCAGTCCCTTTCCCTTTGCCGCCTCAGGGTCGGCTCTTGTTCCGCCGTACCAGCAGTTTTCGACTTCCTTGTAAACCGCAAGAAGCAGCGGGGTCTTTTGCACGCCGTGTTCCTTGAGAATCTTGTACTGCGTCTTTAAAACCGCCTTCAAAAGCTCTATGTTGTCCGCGGTGTCGAGGGTCTTGCCCTTTGCGTCTATTAAAATGGAGTCGTTTTCCCCTCTCATTCCTATGGTGAGCAGGTTGTTGAAGCCGCCGTTGCGGTATATGCCGTCGCTCCAGAACGCCTCTATATTCTTGGGGTTATAGATGTAGTTCCAAACCTTTTGACCCTCGTCGGTGGGTATTTCGGGGTCACGGTAGGTTATGTTTTTGCTCCAATAGCCCTGAAGCATTCCCCACTCGCCGCCGCTCCTCGCCATAGGCTCATGGTGCGATGCGCCGACGGTTATGCCGTACCTGTCCGCCAAAACCGCGTTTGCAAGGCTCATTGGATACTCGCCCGGCTTGATTATTCTGTCATGCGGGGCGTTTATGTTTGTGTTCGGGAAATCCTCCGGGATATTTTCGCCCGGGTGGGTGTCGCAGTACATAAGCCCGCCGAGCTTGTGGTGATACTTTTTCTCAAGCTCCTTAAATCTCTCGTTGTCCTTGACAGAGTGAACCCTGTACACTCCCTCCACGCCGTCGCAGCTGAAGTTGTTAGACCACATCGCCGGCCACATGTAGTTGCCCTTGAGTCTTAGTATCAGCTTGAATATTTCGTCGTAGAACATGTAGTTGAGGCCGCCGAAGTGGCTGTCCGCAAAGCCGTTTAGGCAGGGGTTTTCATCGTTCATGAAAAATCCCCTGAAGCTCACCGACGGTCTTTTTGACACCGTTTCAAGCTCCGATATGTCCACGCTCAGCTCCTGCCTGCGCTCCGGCTTTACATCCGCCCACCATATCCACGGGCTGACGCCGAATATATCCTGTGTTATGTGGAATAGCCCGTAATAAACGCCGCGCTTGTCCGATCCTGCGACCACGACTTTTGTACGCTTCTGCTCTTTTATCACCTTTATCTCATATCTTTCCCACTGCTCGGAGCGAAAATCTCCGCCGCTTTCGCTTATGTGCCAGTCGCTGCTCTGCATGCGCACGTATTCGTCGCTGATGACTCCCGCAAGTATGTATGTGCCGCTCTGCGGTTCTTTTGTCACCACCTCCGGCGTTTTGCCGCTGAGGGCACATATGTCGTCGCATATGGCCTGTGCGACAAGGCTAAGCCCGTCGTACGCCGAGCCGGAGCGGTCTATGTATATGGGTGCTGCCGCCTTTGAATTTGCCAAGATAACTTTGTTGAAAGTGTTGTCAGCCATGCCAAGTTGCCTCCCTCAAATTTACTTCCTGATTGCATTATATCCTAAATCCTCGCCGCAATCAAGAAATATTATGACAAACCCCGCCGGACATATGGTCGGGCGGGGTTTGCAGTTTTATTTACAAGTATCGGTCAGCATGCGCAGCCGCGCATCTTAATTACTGAGCGCCGTTATTTGCGCCGTTGTCCGGTGCGTTATTTGTCGGCGCATTGTTCACCGGAGCATTGTTCACGGGAGCATCATTCACGGGTGCATTATTCACCGGTGCGTTATTCACGGGTGCATTATTTGCGCCGCCCATTCCGTTGTCGGGCCGGTAAGGCTGCTGATAGGTCTGAGCCTGCTGATAAGGCTGCTGGTAAGGCTGACCCTGCTGATACTGCTGATAGCCGTATCCGGGGTTAGGATTAGGAGCAGGGGCTTTGCATGCGTTCTCATAGAACGACGCGGTCACAAGGCCCAGGAATATCTGAGACACCGCCAGGTAAAGCAGAACAAAGACAAAGAGAATTATTCCGAACAGCACGCCGATATAGGGTATTGCCGCGAACAATCCGAGGATGAGTGAGCACACGCCATAGCCTATGTACAAAAATGCATCCGCCCAGAACATCTTTCCTCTTATGCCCTTTGTCATCTTCATGGATTCCTTTATTGCGTCCATTGCATGAACCTCGGGTCTTGTCATGAGTATGTAAGGGGTAAATCTGTAGGAGTAGGTCTTGATAACGGCAAAGACGATGCCGACTATCGGGATGAGTCCCCAAAGGAGTATCCAAAGATACATCCACGCCATTCCTCCGGCGATGCGCTTGAAGTTAGAGAATCCGGTGAACAGGTCTTTTGAGTCAACGGAATTTCCACGCAAGCCCTTTAAGTAGAGCATGCTCAGGCTTGCCTCAAACGCAAATGTTATCGGCAGGCTTATTATCGGAATTGCGCCGAATATGCCCGCAAGTGTGATCAAAAAGTTACACAAGAGCGTCAGTCCCCAAAGAATGATCGGCCTCTTTGAGAGCACGGCGATTGCCGACTTATAGTTTTGCATAATCGAGTTCATAAACATTCCCCCAGGTTATAAATTTTTATTGCGCAATTTACGCTGTCAAGATGCATGATTGCGCAGTGTATTGTACGCGGCGCAGATCTCACGCCTCTATATAGACACATATATTATACAACAATGACGGCTATGTGTCAACACAAGCTAAAGCAATAAAGCAATTCTAACAAACCCGCGCCGATGTTTCGGCAGGCTTAATATATATATTAAGCCATCGGATTTACAACGTCGCTTTAATGTGATATAATGATAAATAAAATTAAAATACCAAGGCGGTGCATTAATAAATGGAATACAAGATTTCAAATAAATTTGTCAGCATGAAGCCCTCGGCGATAAGAGAGATTTTTAAAAGTCTCGGCAAGCCGGGCTGCATAAGCTTTGCCGCGGGAAACCCAAGCCCCGAATCCTTCCCGATACCTCAAATAAAGGAAATAGCCGATGACATACTCGCAAACGACCCGATAACCGCTCTTCAGTACGGCGTGACAGAGGGCTACGCTCCCCTCAGAGACCTTGTCAAGCAGAGGCTGAAAAGAGTATACAACATCGGAACGCCGGACGATGAGACGATCATAGTTACAGGCGGACAGCAGGGCATAGAGCTTACCTGCAAGGTCATGTGCAACGAAGGGGACGTGGTTATAAGCGAAAACCCGAGCTTTATAGGTGCGCTCAACTCGTTCCGCTCGCTCGGCGCAAAGCTTGTGGGCGTGCCGCTCAAGGACGACGGCATGGACATTGCGGCGCTTGAGAACGCATTGAAATCAAATCCCAAGACAAAGCTGATATACACTATCCCGTCATTTCAGAACCCCGCGGGAATCACGTCGACGCTTGAGAACAGGAAAGCGGTTTACGAGCTTGCAAGAAAGTACGATGTGCTGATAATAGAGGACAACCCGTACGGAGACCTGCGGTTTGCGGGAGAGGACGTCCCCACATACAAGAGCTTTGACACAGACGGAAGGGTTGTATACTGCGGTTCGTTTTCAAAGATACTTTCCGCCGGAATACGCGTAGGAACCCTCACAGCCAACAAGGAGCTTGTGAGCAAGATAGTGGTTGCAAAGCAGGTTGAGGACGTTCACACCAACGTGTTCTTCCAGATGGTCTGTGCAAAGTACATGAGCGAGTACGACCTTGAGGGACACATAGAAAAGATAAGAAAGCTTTACATGCATAAGGCAGGGCTGATGATTGCGGCACTCGAGAAGTACATGCCCGCAGACGTCAAGTTCACCCGCCCCGACGGCGGAATATTCCTGTGGTGCAGTCTGCCGGAGGGATACAGCCTTGACGAGTTTGTAAAACGTTGTTCAGATAAGAACGTCTTTGTTGTCCCCGGAACGGCGTTTTTGCCGGATGAGTCCGAGGTCACCCGCTCATTCAGGCTAAACTACTCCATGCCGTCCGATGAGGAAATAGACAGAGGCATCAAACTGCTTGCGGACGTGGTAGAGGAAATGAGGTAACAAATCAACACCGCTGTCCGGCGATCATGCCGCGCTGATATTAAAATCACAAACATAAAAGCGCTTTTGCCCGCCAACGCACAGTTAGGCTTTACGGCAAAAGCGCTTTTTCATCGGATATCATATTCCACAGCGTAGTAAACACTATCAAATATACTTTCAGTTATCGAACTTTCTTTATATCTGTGACGGTTGCGACGCCGTTTTCAACCCTAAAACTCACGCTGTAGGCGGCATAGTCAAACGTATACACCCTGTCGGGGTCATTTTGATACGCAGGGCGCGGGTCAGAGGCGAGTATATCTGTAATGGCTTCAAGCTTGTCAGGGGCGACCGCTGCAAGCTGCGGCGGCACATCCACCTTCAGGGTGTATGTGCTGCATGCGTCGGCAAAGCTGCACACGGCATCAGGGTGTGAGTCGGAATACTTTACATACGGTTTTATGTCAAATATCGGAGTGCCGCTCATGAGGTCTGCCCCGCTCACCTCAAGCATGGGTGCGCGTTCGCCGTCATGTATTACACGCAAAAGTCTGACAGATGAAAGCCCGAGCGAGTTGGGTCTGAAGGGAGACCTCGTCGCAAAGACGCCCACTCGGGTATTTCCGCCCAATCTCGGCGGGCGGACGGTGGGGTGAAATCCGTTTTGCGGCGTCTCGGAAAACTGCCATATGAGCCAAAGGTGCGAATACTCCTCTATGCCTCTTATCGCCTCACGGCTGCGAAACTGCGGCTCAAAAACTATTATCGAGCTTGCCTTGTTTAGTATGCCGCTCTGGCGGGGTATGCCGAACTTTGACACAAAGTCGTTTTCTATATGCGCTATCGGTGTGATGTTCATGCGTCTCCTTCCCGCCGCGTAACAACTGCGTGCACACGCGGCATATACTGCATAGAGGTGATTTGATGTCTGATGTGATTGTTTATGTGCTTTATGCGCTCATCGCCACGTCCTGCACATGGCTTATGACCGCTTTGGGCGCATTGACGGTTATATTTTTCAACTCGGAAAACCACAGGCTTATGAATCTCATGCTTGGGTTTGCCGCGGGGGTGATGATAGCCGCAAGCTTTTGGTCGCTGCTCGAGCCGGCTGTTGCACGGGCTGAGGCGGACGGCTCTCCCGCATGGCTTGTTGCGTCTGCGGGGTTTATATGCGGCGCGGCTTTCTTATGGGCGTCGGACAGGATAGTGAGCTTTGCAAGAAAGCGCGAGCGCGCACAGCTGCCGGCGGAGAAAAAAAGCAGAACCTCGCTTTTGGTGATGTCCGTAACCCTTCACAACATACCCGAAGGCCTTGCGGTGGGAGTTGCGTTCGGCGCGCTCAGTGAAAACCCCGACCCACAGGCTGTGATGGGCGCCGCGGTGATAGCTTTGGGCATAGGCGTTCAAAACTTTCCCGAGGGCGCAGCAGTGTCCCTGCCTCTTAGGCGCGAGGGCGTGTCAAAGCTTAAAAGCTTTATGATAGGTCAGGCGTCGGCTATCGTGGAGCCGATAGCGGGGGTGATAGGCGCTGCGGCTGTTGTGTACGTGGAGGCAATACTGCCGTTTGCGCTTGCGTTTGCCGCGGGAGCTATGATACTTGTTGCCGTGCACGAGCTGATACCGGAGTGTCAGCGCACGGAGTCGGCGGACTCATACAGCGCGACTTTCGGGATAGTGGCGGGTTTTGCCGTCATGATGCTCCTTGACGTTGCGCTCGGGTGAGTATACATGCAACGCAAAAGACCGACCGCAGATGGCTGCGGACGGTCTGTTTTTTTACAATGCGAAGTAGAGAACAAGGCACACCACGGAAGCTCCTAACAGCGCAAGTCCGACAAAGAACCATTGCTTTTGCCAGGGGCGTCTTGATTCCGCCTTGCGAAGCTTAAACTCGTAAAACGTCTCAAAGTCACGCCGCCTTGAGGTAAACGGCTTTATCAATGCGTCAACGCCAAAGGCGAGCATGTCGTATGCCCCCTTTGAGTTTGCCCAGCTCAGCGCTCCTATTCCCGCAATCACCGCTCCGGCGACCGAAAAGCAATCGGAGAGCTTGCCCATGACGTCCGAAACCGTCTCCTGTTCAAAAAGCCCCGTCGCATACGCGCAAACGCCGAACAGTATCACCGCGGCAACCGCTGCGCTTATGTACCTGTATCTTCCGTTCTTCATCCTCTATCCTTTGCACTTACTTCAATATCTTCATGTACTTTTCGTACTCAGCCTGATTGCAGCTCACGAAATGCCCCGGCTTTACCTCCCTGAAGGACGGCTTATCGACCGAGTAATCATGCTCCGCCAGAGGATTATATGTTATCCTCTTTCTCTTCTTCTCGTAAACCGGATCGGGAAGCGGTATAGCCGACAGCAGCGACCTTGTATACGGGTGAAGGGGATTTAAGAACAGCTCGTTGGAAGGAGCAAGCTCCACCATCTTTCCGTAGTACATAACGCCTATTCTGTCAGAGAAGTATTTGACTACCGACAGGTCATGCGCTATGAACAAAAGCGTAAGACCGAACTTATCTCTTAAATCGTTGAGCAGGTTTATAACCTGAGCCTGAATCGAAACGTCGAGTGCGGAAACCGGCTCGTCTGCGATGATGAGGTCGGGGTTCATGATTATAGACCTTGCAACGCCTATACGCTGTCTCTGTCCGCCGGAAAACTCGTGCGGGTAGCGGCTTGCATGCTCCGGAACAAGTCCTACAAGCTCAAGCATTTCGTACACTTTTTCGTTTATGACCTTTTTATTCCTCTCGCCCTGGATGATAAGTCCCTCCGAAATTATCTCCCTTACGGTCATTCTGGGGTCTAATGATGCGATGGGGTCCTGGAATATCATCTGAATCTGGGTTACAAGCTTTGTGCGCTTTGCCTTTCTAAGCTCGTTTTTATACTCCTTTATCAGCGCGGGCTTGTCCTGAGGCTTTGCCGCATCTATGAGCGGCAGGTACTTTTCCTTAACCGCCGCAACAAGCTTTTGCGAGTACTCCTTGTCGCAGTTTTTCTGGTCATACCTGGCCTCTTTCATCTTCTTTTTCTGCTCGGCAATTATCTGTGCGCACTCGGCTTTTATCTTAGCCGCCTCGTCGGGGTTTGCGTTCTTGAGCTTTTTCGCGCAGTCCTCACGCGCCTTATCTATGGCTTCTTTATACGAGCGCGTTCCGGCGCATATTCTCACGCCTTTGAAGATGACGTCTCCGGAGGTGATGTTGTAGAGCTTGATTATAGAGCGTCCGGTGGTTGTTTTACCGCATCCCGACTCACCTACGAGTCCGAACACCTCGCCCTTCTTTATGTCAAAGCTCACATCATCAACCGCTTTAAGCTCGCCCTTGCCCATCTTGAAGTACTGGCACAGGTGGTTTACCCTGAGAAGAACATCGGAGTCAAGCTCAACATCCACTTTTGATTTCAAGCTGTCATTGCTCATTAAACGTTCTCCTCCTTTCCGCTGTCCTCGCCGGAAGCGTTTTGCTTGTTCTTTTCCTGCATGCGCTTGATCCTGTCCACGATTATCTTGGGCGGGTCAACCTTGGGCGCATCGGGGTGCAAAAGCCATGTCGCCGCATAATGCGTATCGGTTATCTTGAACATGGGCGGCTGGCGCTCGAAGTCTATCTTCATCGCATACTTGTTTCTCGGCGCAAACGCATCGCCCTTAGGCGGGTAGATCATGTTCGGCGGAGTTCCGGGTATCGCCTCAAGCCTCTCGTTGGTGTCGAGGTCGGGCATCGATGACAGAAGCGCCCATGTATAGGGGTGCGCCGCATGATAGAATATGTCCTCAGACGTGCCGTACTCGACTATCTTTCCGGCATACATTACGGCTATTCTGTCAGCCATGTTTGCAACTACGCCCAGATCGTGCGTTATGAAAATTACCGAAAGCTTTCTTTCGTCCTTCAGCTTGTTTATAAGCTCAAGTATCTGAGACTGAATGGTCACGTCAAGCGCTGTCGTAGGCTCGTCGCATATGAGTATGTCCGGATCGGCGGCAAGCGCAATCGCTATAACTATACGCTGGCGCATACCTCCGGAAAACTCGAAGGGATACTGATTGTATCTTCTTCTCGGCTCAGCTATGCCCACTTCCTCCATGAGCTTTATGGCCCTTACCTTGGCAATCTTCTTTGTGACCTTGTTTACAACGCCCGAGGCGTTTGCCTTGAGGTGGTCTATTGCATCCACCGTCTCGGTGTCGTAGTCTCTTGAGGATGCCGCGGCAAGCGACTCCTGATAATGCTTTATAAGTCTGTCTATCTGATATACTATGTTTGCCTTTGCGCGCTCAAGGTCGGTTATATTCGGCGCAGGGATGGTGTAGTCGGGTGTCTTGCCCTTTGCCACTTTCCTGTCGTACTTGGCTTTTGCCTTGTCGTACTTTGCCTGCTCCTTCTTGTTCTTTATCTTTCCGATAAAGTACACGTCAAGATCGCTCTTGAGTCCCGAGCCAAAGGTATATGTAAGGCTGTCCTTTACTATTTCAAGCGGGTCTATGCACTCGTTTACCTTGTGCGTGAGCGTGTGCGCGGTCGCGTAGCACTCCGCTCGGTTAAGATGCTCCGCCTCAAACACCTTTTTGTGCTCCTCAAGCACTTTGATGGCGTCCGCTTTGTGCTCGTACGACTTCTTGGCATATTTTTCGATGCCCTGCCTTGCGTTTGCGATGAAGTCGAGCATGAAGTCCTCGTCAAGGTATTTTCTTAAGAACTTGTTCAGCTCAGACTNNCAGACACCGGCATGTCGGGAAGAGGCTTCTTAGCATAGGTCACGTAGTAGCCCATTGCAAAGAAGTTCGGCTTTTCAAACGCCGCAGCCTCCGAGAGAATGGATTTCATCTCTTTGAGCGCAACTATTGCAGGCGTGTAGTCGCCCGATTTTTTGCATGCTTTGACGTATGAGGGAAGTCCCTTTGCAAGCTCTATGAGCCTGCCCGCCTTTTCGTTTACGACGTACTCCTGAACGGAGAGCTTTGCGTTTGTCGCTATCTCCTTGATTCTATAGGGCAGATCCTTTGCGGCGTTCTTTTCAAGCTCAAAAACAAGCTCGCCTATGTCCTCGATGGCTTCCGATGCGGCGTCATGCGCCTTGTTGTAAGCCGACTCAAGGTCGAGGTGCTTATACTCAAACTTGTCGAAGTTGCGGCACTTATCGTCCATTTCCTTCTCGATGGTCTTGTCGCCGTTTGCAACGGCTTCCTTCATCGACTCGCAGAGGTTTTTAAGGTAGGTGTTGAAGGTCTTGCGGCTTTCACGCTGCCTTGCCTTTCCCTTCAGTATCATGGCCTCCGTGAGCTGCCTGCCTATCTTTACGATAGGGTTGAGGCTGGACATGGGGTCTTGGAATATCATTGCTATCTTGTCGCCGCGGATCTTGTG